>NZ_JAIQXR010000060.1:0-1219 GCF_020166615.1 Sphingobium sp. 3R8
TCGTATCGAGTGGCGACGCGGCGGAAGTGCTTCAATTTGGAGAAGAACCGCTCGATCAGGTTGCGCTCGCGGTAGAGGCGCTTGCTGAAGCAGGGTTTCCAGCGGCGGTTGCTTTTGGGCGGGATATTGGGCGTTGCGCCCTGTTCCTCAATCAGAGCGCGGATGCGGTCAGCGTCATAAGCCTTGTCCGCCAGCACGATGGTGTGGGGGCCAAGATGGTCGAGCAGCGTGTCCGCGACCTGCCCGTCATGAGCTTGGCCAGCGGTCAGGCCGAGACGGATCGGGAGCCCCTGCGCATCGACGACCGCGTGGATTTTGGTCGTAAGTCCACCTCGGGAACGACCGAGACAATGATCTCGATCCCCCTTTTTGCCGTCGCGGCCTGTTGGTGGACGCGAACGGAGGTGCTGTCGATCATTTGGATGTCGCCGTCATGGGCAGCGGTGACGGCGTCCATCATCCGGTCCCAGACACCAGCCTTCCCCCATCGCACGAAGCGATTGTAGCATGTCGTGCGCGGCCCATAGCGCTCGGGCAAGTCGCGCCACGGCGCACCGGACCGCAGCACCCAAAAGATGCCGTTCAGAACGCGCCGATCATCGACGCGCGGCACTCCTCTGGATTTGTTGGGCAACAGCGGCTCGATCACGCGCCATTCGAAATCGGTCAGATCATATCGGCTCATGCCGATGCTGAATCAGATTCAGGGGCAAGATGTAATCCACCAAACGGATTTTCGCGTTATCCCGTGCATTCATCGAGAGATTTGTGTTGATAGTCGCGAAGGAGGCCTTCCTTTCCGAAGGCAACGCGAACCACTGGTCCCGCGCTCGTATGTAACACACGATAGAAGCGGTCTTCCGAAGGCGTAAAAATCAAACGGCCATCAACGATGGCCGCGTCCATTGGCACACGAAGCACTGTTCCGACTTTTGGCAGTTCGTAACGATAGGACACACCCTTTCCGTCACCGGCAAATTTCACGGTAGAAGCATCGATGACAAACCACGGCGCATCTGGGGCGACGTAACAACCGAGAATAGGGCTAGGGTCTTGGGCGGATGGCTCAGGAAAACTCGGACTGCACGAGCCCGCAAGCATTGCGAATATGAGGCAATAGGCGATGCGCGATATCATGCCCAATGAATAGCCCCTCTTGCGCGATCATCAATAACGATCCGCCACGTTCGAGTGATGCGATTTATGGGTTCACGACCTA
>NZ_JAIQXR010000061.1:0-1120 GCF_020166615.1 Sphingobium sp. 3R8
TCGGCTGCCTCGATATCTTTCAAATGTCACACCCCAATTACGACGGCAGATTAAGATATCAGCTCAGCTTATGGAATAGTGGGATCGGGCGCATCGCTGCCAGACCGAAAACGCATTAATTTCGGTCACGAGCCGCGCATTCGTGCGGTGATGCCGTGAATATCGGCACCGCGTGGCTACGTCATCGCAGGCAGCGTCCGACAATCACCGTCGGATTGGCTAGGTGTCCGACAATGGTAGTCGAAGGGTTTTCCGTCACCTTTCGATTGTCGCTGGGCGAAGCCGAATGGCCGCGCGCTACATAACAAGCGCCGAAGCGGCCAGTCGGCTTCTCGAAGGAAGCCCCAAGCCGACCGATCAAGGTTGCGACATCCTTACTCTGACCGTGCAACTTACCGGCTCCTTGGCCTTAGCTGCTGCCCTCTGACATCCGGAAATGCTGGCGCGGTTCTCCCGCGCAAGGTCGGCGGCGTCCACAATCGCCTGCCAGCCTTCCGGGTTCGCGGCGCGCATGAGGCGGATACCAGCATCCCACAAGGTTGGCTCGCCTAGCGTGCGACGGGCTACCCGTTCCGGCCAAAGCCAGCTTTGCGGGCCTATACTTGCCGCCCAACCGGGATAGATCAGCCACAGAAGCGAGATGACCAGCGCCGTGCCGCCGCCCCAATAGAATATGTGCCTGCGCTGTTCCTGTTTGGTCCGGATGGTGCCCACAGCGCGCATCTGATTCGCATGGGCTTGATGGTGCAATTCCAGCGATTTCTTGATGGTGGCCCTGTCCGTCGCACGTGCGGCATCCGCCGCCACATCAATCTGCTCCGCCATGCTCTCTGGCGTCAACTGCATGGCGGGCGCGCCCATGATTATCTTCGTCTGCCCCGCCAACGTCGCGAGATAGCCGTTCATCTTGGCAAGTGTCGGCCCATAGTCGGGAAATTCGAGGCTCTGCTTCTCGACGGCGATATGCTCAAGCGCGCGTGCCATCACCGCCATGCGCCCTTCAAGCCGTTCCTCCATAGCGGCGACGCGTTCCGAGAGACGGGCGAACGCCTCGGCTGCGGCATCGGGCCGGGGTTCCGGCTCCGGTTCGTTCAAAAATCTCTGCTCGTCGTCCATGTCG
>NZ_JAIQXR010000062.1:0-1048 GCF_020166615.1 Sphingobium sp. 3R8
CTAGAGCGCGATGACATTGGCTTGAATCGGAGGATTCCCTTTCGGGCGACTTTCTGATTCAAGATGCTTGCTGGGTTGTGGAGGCCAGCAAGGATGGCGAAGCCCTATTCGATGGATTTGCGCGAGCGTGTTATAGCTTCGGTTGAAGGCGGGCTGTCCTGCCACTCTGCGGCCGCCCGCTTTGGTGTGGCGCCCAGTACGGCGATCAACTGGGTACGACTGAAGCGCGAGAAGGGCAGCGCAGCGCCGGGCCGAATGGGCGGGCACAAGCCCAACATATTGTCTGGCACTAACCGCGACTGGTTACTGGAGCGCACCGCTACGGACTTCACATTGCGCGGCTTGGTGATCGAACTGGCCGAGCGCGGGGTAAAGGTCGATTACGTTCAGGTCTGGCGCTTCGTTCATACCGAAGGGTTGAGCTTCAAAAAAAAGCGTACTGCCCGCAGAGCAGCTTCGAGCAGCGATCGCCCGGCGACGCGAACAATGGAAGAAGTATCAGGGCCGGCTTGATCCGGCGCGTCTTGTCTTCATCGACGAGACCTGGGCGAAGACCAACATGGCGCCGCTGCGTGGCTGGGCGCCGGTCGGTCAGCGGCTCCATGCCAAGGTGCCCTATGGGCATTGGCGCACGATGACCTTCCTTGCAGCGCTCCGCTGCGACCGGATCGATGCCCCGTGCGTGCTCGATCAGCCGATCAACGGCCAGAGCTTCACCGACTATGTCGAACAGTTCCTGCTGCCCACGCTATCGCCCGGCGACATCGTCATCATGGACAATCTGAGCAGCCACAAGCGACCCGCGATCCGCAAGGCGATCCGCAGTGTCGGGGCCAAGCTACTGTTCCTGCCGCCTTATAGCCCAGACCTCAATCCGATCGAGCAGGTCTTCGCCAAGCTCAAGCATCTCATGCGCAAAGCCGCAGAGCGATCCCATGAGGCAACATGGCGCCGCATCGGAACTCTACTCGATGCCTTCAGCCCCAACGAATGCCGAAACTACCTTCGCAACGCCGGGTATGGCGCAACATAATGTCATCAAACTCTA
>NZ_JAIQXR010000063.1:0-1023 GCF_020166615.1 Sphingobium sp. 3R8
TGTAGCCTGCCTCATGGAGAAGGCCGACGAGAGCGTGTTCATCCAATGACCCAATATCGAGCAAGGATTCATAAGGGTCGCCCTGCATATCCAGTGCGGCAGCAAAAGCCGGTTCGGTTTTCATGCCGTCTCTTCGAAGCGCCATCACAGCTTTGACAAAGCCCTCACCGCCCAACGTGATCAGACGCTGTTCCACGAGAAAATGACTCCAGCCTCTCTGTTGATTAACAGGCTTCGCTTGGCCGAAAAGTTCAAATTGCCATCCTTGCGCTGTGAAAGCAGCGACCACGGTCTGATCGCCCTCACACCATTGCCAAATGCGAAAATCATGAAATGAACTGAAAGCTGCCCATATGTGCGAAGTGAAGAGGTTGGGGTCAGGCGCGTAACAGAGGATGTCTATATCACTGGTTGAAACATCGAGGCCTAAAGGCAGTGTTCCTGCAACGTGAGGATCATAATGAGAAAGCGTCGTAAGAATGTTTAAATCCTTAATCGCTGCAAGGTAGCTTGGTCTACTCACTCTCATCTCAGAAATTGTTGGGTATCGGGTCGGCATATTATCAAATATGGAGCGAAATGCGAGATTATATGGCAATTTTTGATCGCCATTCAGTCCACCGAAACGCCCAGCGACCGTTACCGCCTGTTTGTTTGACAAACACATGGCAGGCGGCTGCTATCAGCTGATTGTCGTGCATTTACTGACATTGGATTGGCGTCATCCCGCAGGTCTGAATCAAATCTCAGAAAGTAACAACTTCGGCTATGTCGCCAAGTGGCCCTATGGAAATTGGGAACGGATCATTTTCTGGACCTTGCTCGTATGGAAAGGCGCAAAACCGCCATTCACGCTGATACAAATAAGAAAAATGCTTAATGGTTTCTGGTCTAGTTTTAATATCAATAAACGAGCAAGGGTCGTAATATTTGATGTTTCCTTGCCATGTTGCTGCCGATGGCCAAATCTCTTTTACTCTACGTGATAGGCGGGCGGCAAATTCCTGAGGATTGCGGATAATG
>NZ_JAIQXR010000064.1:0-962 GCF_020166615.1 Sphingobium sp. 3R8
TCTTAGAGCCTGATCCGAAACTAAGTTGAGTGGTATCAGCGGGTTAGCTTGACGCTCGCCGCAGTCGTTGATTCATGGGTTTTGCAACAAACTTCCGGAGATCAACGATGTGGACCGATACCACTCGGGCGCAATATGCCCGCGCGGGGTTGACTTTGCCAAGCGATTTGACCGATGCCGAATGGTCGGTGCTCGAACCGTTCTTGCCGCCCCCCTCCCACGTGGGCCGTCCGCGCAAATGGTCGCTGAGACGGATTGTCGAGGCGATCCTGTATCTGCTGCGCGGGGGGCTGCCGTGGCGAATGCTGCCGCCCTGCTTTCCGCCGGTCTCGACGGTTCGGCGCTGGTTTTACCTGTGGCGCGATAACAAACTGTGGCTCTCGCTCAATCATACCCTGCTGTTGATGGCGCGTGAAGCGACGGGCCGCGAGGCTTCGCCCAGTGCTGGCGTGATCGATAGCCAGAGCGTGAAAACAACCGAAAGTGGCGGACCTCGCGGCTTTGACGCGGGCAAGAAAATTAAGGGACGCAAGCGCCACATCCTCACCGACACCGAGGGCCATTTGGTTCATGCGGTGATCCATACCGCCGACATTCAGGACCGCGACGGCGCGCCGCTGGTCCTGCGTGAAATCATCCACCGCTTTCCATGGCTGCGCCATGTCTTTGCCGATGGCGGCTATGCTGGCGACAAGCTCAGGGAAGCGCTCCGGCGTATCGGCAAATGGACTGTTGAGATCGTCAAGCGATCCGATGTTGCAAAAGGCTTCGTGGTTCTTCCGCGCCGCTGGGTCGTCGAGAGAACACTCGCTTGGCTGAACCGCAACCGCCGGCTCGCCAAGGACTTTGAACAGACCATCGCATCGGCAACTGCATGGCTCTTCATAGCCTCCATCCAGCTATTCGCGCGTCGAATCGCAAGACTATGAAACGTCATCGGATAATTATGAATCAGGCTCTTA
>NZ_JAIQXR010000065.1:0-918 GCF_020166615.1 Sphingobium sp. 3R8
TGCGAAGCTGCTGGAGGACCCCGAACTCACCCGCTATTATGCCTCACAGGCCGCGCTCAACCGCATCGGCAAGCCTGACGACATCGCAGCCGTCGTAACCTTCCTCGCTTCCGACGACGGGCGCTGGGTCACCGGCCAGGTCCTTGAGGCGAGCGGCGGCATGCACCTCTGAGGTTGCCGGGGATGACTTTCCCTATCGCAGTTGGTCCCGATTGTCCGCCGTCAGCACCAATGGCACAGATTTGAGGTTGTAAATTAAGGAGAGTTTGGGCTCATCTTCGTTCCTTCGTCACTACGACGAAGCTCAAACCCTCCTTGAAAAATGCACTGGCAAAGGCCCCTGCTGAGCGGGTGGTGAAGGATATTCGGCGGCAGACCCGTCGGCATTTCTCGGCTGAGGACAAGGTCCGGATCGTGCTGGATGGCCTGCGCAGCGAGGACCGCATCGCCGAGATCGGGTCCGTGCCGTTGCGACCGGGGAACAGCCAGCCATGTGGCATCATCGCTCCGCGCCGCTTGCCTTCGCGCCGCCACTGCCGAAGCAAATCGAGCAGATGCAGTGAGAGCATAGCGTTGCGATCCTTGCGTCCCTTGCCCTGCTCGACCCGGATCAGCATCCGGGCGCTGTCGATGTCATCGACCTTGAGATGGGCAACCTCGGAGACACGCAAGCCCGCGCCATAGGCCACGCTGAGCGCTGCTTTGTATTTGATGCCTGGCGCAGCCGCGCAGTCTCCTCGACGCTCAAAACCGCCCGCAATTTAGGTGCGTAACGAAGGACGACGAGCCCCAGCGCCATCTCCGGTCGCTTGAGAGTGATACCGAACAGGAAACGCAGTGAAGCGTCGTTCGCATCGGTCTTGTTAGCCGCCATATCGAGAGCGGCCTTTGCATGGCGTGCGTCTATGCAGATCGCCG
>NZ_JAIQXR010000066.1:0-913 GCF_020166615.1 Sphingobium sp. 3R8
ACGGTTCACCTAATGTATGCACATCCAGCGAGCAAATGAGCGACGTTATAAAACGGCAAAGGTAGTGTGCGAGGTGAGGCGTCAGCGTTCCGAGCAACCTACGTCTTCACGTCTGTGGGCACCTCGATGGCAACGACCCGATCACGCGTCCCCACAGCGGGGCAAAGCTCGAATTGCCAAACTGCGCTCGTTTTGGGAAAGATGGGAGCAACGAAGTCGGCGGGATAGTTCCAGACATACCAACGGGTGTACGCTGGAATGACGGTGCCGCTTACGCTGGACAAATCACTGCTACTCGGCTGCCTGACGCCATTAAGCGCGCTCAAGCATTGTTACGGAACAAATCGGAATGCTAATCCCAGCATCTGATCCGACAGGGCGCGCATGACGGCCAAATTCGGTTGACTGAGAACGCCGCTTCGAATGTTCGCCTGCATGACATAGCGGCGTGTCTGCTACGCCATCTCTCGACTCACCTCTTCAGATCTGTCCCATGTCACGCAAGGGCTCGTCGAACACTCTATATGTTCCAATAATCGTAAGATTCGATCACAGAAGTCCAGCGCCATCCATGCGAATCCATGGACTACGTGTGGACCAAATCCACTGATCGGACCCCGAAATTTATGATAAGTTATTGATTTTACTGGTGACCCCTACGGGCACCCTGTAGTCATGGCAAGGTATTGATTTAACGTCGGTTCTCGCTTCCGACCCGCGATTAATGCCATCACAAGTGCCATCTGTCCATTAGAATCGCATGAACTCGTATGGCATTGTTGGAGATAGCGCTTCATCGGCGGATGTGCCGGAAACACCTGATTGTCGGGCATAGAGCGCAGATAGCGGACATGGGAGAAGCAGTGATCGCATTCTGAAAATCAAATGTCCGGGCTTCGTCCATATATCACCT
>NZ_JAIQXR010000067.1:0-899 GCF_020166615.1 Sphingobium sp. 3R8
AGAGTCCGTTTGAGAATGCTCATGGATGAACAATTCTACGGAGCATGAGGCTGCCGAGAGCGACATGGATCATGGCCTCCGAGACGTCGATCCGCTGCTCGTAATCGCGAACGAGCCTTTTCCAGCGCGTCATCCAGCCGAAGGTTCGCTCCACTACCCAGCGCCTCGGCAGTACCTTGAAGCCTGGCTCCTTGTCAGAGCGGCGGATGATCTCGAGGATGAAGTCCTGATAGGTCGCGGCGTCCATAAGGCGGGTGCGGTCGTAGGCGCCGTCGGCGAACAAGTGCTTCAGCCAGGGCCATCTCTTGCGAATGACCGCGACGATCGCTTGAGCGCCAGCGCTGTCGGAAATGTCGGCGGTGGTCAGATTGACCATGAGCAATCGACCATCGGTGTCGACGGCAATGTGCCGTTTACGACCGACAACCTTTTTGCCCGCATCAAACCCCCGCTTTTCCGCCGCTGGTGCTTTGATCGATTGGCTATCCACGACGGCGGCCGTCGGGCTCTGCTCACGCCCTTCGCGTTCACGGTCGAGCATCAGTGTAACGTCGTGGATCGTGCGAAACAGTAGCCGCCGCACGAAGCGCCGAAACCACCAATATACCGTCTGCCAGGGCGGGAAGTCGTTCGGCAACATCCGCCATCCACCACCTGTGCGTGCCAGATAACGAAGTGCATCGAGGACATCACGCAGGTCAGTCTCTGGCTTGCGTCCGCGCTTAGCCACCGGCGGCAGGAACGGCTGAATGAACAGCCATTCTTCGTCTGTCAGATCGGTCGGATAGCGCTTCGATCTCTTTTCAAATCCAGCCATACGGCTACGGCTCGCTCGGGTCCACATCCCAAGCTTGAATCATGCCAAAGCCGCCGCTTCAACCCATTCTCAAACGGTCTCT
>NZ_JAIQXR010000068.1:0-769 GCF_020166615.1 Sphingobium sp. 3R8
ACCGCAGGGCACATTGTACGGGCGCAACGCGACAGGCGGCGTACTTCTGCTCAACAGCGCGAACCCGACTGACAAATTCGAGGGCCGTGTGATGGCGGAATATGGCCGCTTCGATCACAGGCAGATTGACGGAATGCTGAATGTGCCGGCTTCCGACACCTTTAGCATTCGTGTCGCCGGTCGACTGAGGAAAGAGGACGGCTATATTACCAATTATGATGGTACGAAGCTGGGCCAGCAGAATAATACACCTTGCGCGCGCGCGCAAGGTGGACGCCGACCGATAACCTTGAAATATATGGCGGAGTCGAGTGGCAAAGGAGCCGCGCGTTCGAGTTCATCGATCAACTCGGTAATGGCGCGCCGATATGCTATGTCTGCCAGACAACCGGTCAAACCAAATCCAGCTTCTATGAGGCCGGGGAAAACGCGCCTACGCCCTATTATAATCGACTGTTTAAAGCTGATCTTCGTGCGAAACTCAGCCTGGGCAGCGTCGACCTCTCAAGCTTGACGGCCTACTTCAATAATATCAGCGTCCAGCGAGCCGACAATGACTTCACGCAAGCGCCGGTCTTTTTCTTCAATGTGCTGAGAAATGGCGGAAAGGCCTTTGCGCAGGAATTTCAGCTGACATCCAATTTCGATGGGCCGTTTTCGTTCATCTCCGGTGTCAATTATCTTCACGACAAGCCTCATCTGGACATCCAGCTGGACGGTTCGGCCTATGATTTTTCCGTTGCTGCAACGGGCTCTTACCCGGCGAGCT
>NZ_JAIQXR010000069.1:0-711 GCF_020166615.1 Sphingobium sp. 3R8
GCTCCGAAGTCATCTGGCAACCTTCTATCAATGTCTCTGCAGGCGCTCCAGAGTAAATAATTGGGGCAGAAAACCGCGAATTTGAAAAATCCATCTTCAATTTCTACGTCTCTGTTCCCTATTTTGAAATTCTTGTTTCCCTTCAATATTAAATCAAATTTAGGATCATGAAACCATCGCTCCGTCTCAAAATCACGCATCGCATTGACGAGACTTCCGTGCTGATAACAGCTTGCGGGTGTTAGCCGCATTTCGCCATGACTTATCATTGAATTTAGATGATTTTTATTTCCAAATTTAACGATCACATTTTCTAATTTCTCTGGAAAATTTTTAAACAAGGCAACGCCAGTCGGCGTTCCATTGTCGAAATATTTATCTAACTCTTCATTTGCGCTACGAACGATATCCATGCGCAAGCCGCCCCGCAGGCCAATTTCGAGTTGGAGATGGGAGAATAACGGCCCGATGAGTCCTGATCCGTCGGCGAAATCCTCCCTCGGTGCGATGCCCCCGTCGGCTGTAAGTCGGACGTTATTGTGGAAGTGATCGATGAACCTACGTTCCAGATATTCATCGCTTGCAAACGTGAGATATGGATTTTGGAAGTACTCTCTTTCCCACCACTCCTGGCGTTTCAACAGGCCACCACTTTTTTCCTTCTTGGACTCTAGCTCTTCGAATTTCGCCTTCCAGAAGGAAATTCGTGCT
>NZ_JAIQXR010000007.1:0-204463 GCF_020166615.1 Sphingobium sp. 3R8
GGGCTGCTGCAACACCAAGCTGTTCCTGCAAACCATCGACAGCGACACACGGCAATGGGCCAGCCAGACCATTGGCGATTGCGAGATGGAGATCCGCACCAAGACAGACATGCTGGGTGACGGCGACGAGGGCCACCGCATCAACTTGGGCAGAATGCGCGAGGTGCGGCCAGCCGTCATGGAGAGCCAGCTACGCCTTGCACGGCACGAGGGCTATCTGCTGCTGCCCGACGGCTTGCCGGTGGCCAGGATCAGGCTGACCGCCGATCATATCGCGCGGCGCGGCGATCCCCACCAGCCGGGGTTCATCGCCGCCGATCCGTCGACCATGCTCTGGGGGCAGGCCTCGCAAGCTGTGCCGCCATCACCGGAGCCGTCGTCGTCACCGTCCCCGAAGCCCGACAGTCAGGGGCCGGTGTGATGGTAGCTTCCGTTTCTGCCCTCACCAGTTCAGCGCAGGCCAGCAGCTATTATGAGGCCGACGACTATTATGCCGAGGGCGGGCTATCGCCCTCCGAATGGCAGGGCCAGGGTGCGGAGGCGCTGGGCCTGTCCGGCGAGGTGGATCGCGATCAGTTCCGCGCCTTGCTAGACGGCAAGCTTGCCGACCAGCAGCTTGGTACGTTCCGCGACGGGCAGTTGGAGCATCGCCCCGGCTGGGACGTGACCCTGAGCGCGCCCAAGTCGGTGTCGATCATGGCGGAGGTGGCGGGCGACCGGCGGTTGATCGAGGCGCATGGGCAAGCCGTGAAAACCGCGATGGCCCATGTCGAACGCCATATGGCCGCCACCCGCATCCGCGATGGCGGCACCGTCGCCCGCGAGGCGACCTACAACCTGGTGATCGCCAGCTTCCAGCACAACACCAGCCGTGCCCAGGACCCGCAGCTGCATACCCACAATGTCATCCTGAACGCGACGCGAGGCGAGGACGGAGCCTGGCGCAGCCTCGAACCGCGCGCGCTCTACCAGCTTCAGAAGCAGATCGGGGCGATCTACCGGCAGGAACTGGCGTTGAAGGTCCGGGAACTGGGCTATGAGATCGAGGCGGGCAAGGAGTCCCTGTTCGAGATCAGGGGTGTCCCCACCGCAGTCCTCGAGGCATTCAGCACCCGCAGCGCGGAGATCGAGGCGGCGCTTGTGGAACGCGGTACGTCCCGCGACACGGCCAGCGCCATCGAGAAGCAGGTCGCCACGCTTGACACCCGCGAAGCCAAGGTGGCCGCTGATCCTGCCGCCCTTGTGGCGGAGTGGCGGGAGACGGCCAATAAAGCGGGGTTCGGTGCCGAAGCGAGATCGGCGATGGTCCGGGAGGCCGAAGCGAAAGCCGCCGATCCGTCCCATCGCGCCGCCCTCGAATTGCAGGGCGACGGCTCCGCCGTCCGCGCCGTCGTCCATGCCGCCGACAAGCTGGGCGAGCGGCAGTCGGTATTCTCAGCCGCCGCCTTGCAAGAGGAGGCTGGACGAATCGGGCTGGGCAAGATCGGGTACGCCCAGATCGGGGCGGCCATCGATGCCGCGACGAAACAGGGCGGCTTGATTGACCGCACCCATATCGACCGGCGTGGGGCGGAGTTCGCCGGGTTTACCATCCGGCAGAATGTTGAGACTGAAGCCAGGATGCTTCGGATCGAGGCCGAGGGGCGCGGCGGGCTTGCCCCCATCGCCTCGCCGCTTGCCGCGGCCAAGTCTGTCGCCAGCGCAGCGGCGCAGGCCGAGCGCGCAGGCCATGGCTGGAATCCCGATCAGCGCGCCGCCACCGAGCAGCTTCTGACCAGCCGCAACCGGATCACCGCCGTCCAGGGCTATGCCGGCACCGCCAAGACCACGACCGTGCTGGCGACCTTCGCCCGCGAAGCCAAAGCGCGGGGGATAGCCGTGACGGCCTTGGCTCCGACCGCGTCGGCGGCGATGGCGCTGGGCGAGGCGCTGGGCACGCGCGGCGATACCGTCGCTCGGCACCTGCTGTCGCCAGAGCGTGGCGATCCCACCCGGCCCGCCGCGTGGATCGTGGACGAGGCATCCCTGTTGTCGGCGCGCGATACCGCGCGGCTGTTCGATCTGGCCGCGAAGCATGACGCCCGGATTGTGCTGGTCGGCGACGTGAAGCAGTTGGGTTCGGTCGACGCGGGTGCGGCCTTTGCCCAGTTGCAGGGCGCTGGCATGGAAACCGCCAAGCTGGCCGAGATCGTGCGGCAGACCAATCTTGCCACCAAGGAGGCCGTGCTGGCGTCGATCGAGGGAGATGCCAGGAAGGCCATGGCCGCGCTGGACCGGGGTGGTGGGCAAATCGTCGAAAGCGCCGATCGGGCCACACGCTTCGCCGCCATTGCCGAGCGGTATGCCAGGCTGGACAAGGCGGGGCGCGCCCGCACCCTCGTTATCGAGCCGTCGCGCGAGGGGCGCGACGCGCTGACAGCCGACATTCGTACGGCGCTTACCCGGTCGGGGGCGCTGACCGGGCCTGCCGTCCCGGTGGAAGCTCTCGTCAACAAGGGACTGACCCGCGCGGAGGCGCGCGATCCCTTGAGTTACGACATGGGCGATGTTGTCCGCTTCACCCGCGACTATGCCGACAAGGGCGTCGTGCGGGGTGAAGCCTATCGCGTCGAGCGCATCGACCCGGCCAGGGCTGCCATAGCGCTCAAGGCGGAGGACGGGCGCGAGGTGGACTGGCGCTTGCGGCAATGGGGTGCGGGGCATGCCCAGGCCTTCTCAGCCCAGCCGATCGATCTAAAAGCCGGCGATGCCATCCGCTTCACCCGCAATGACCGGGAGGCAGGCCGGATCAATGGCGCGCGCGCCGAGGTGATCGCCGTGGATCAGCAGGCTCGCACCGCCACCATCCATATCGGGCAAGGAACGACCGAGACGCTTCATCTCGATTCTGCCCGCGACCGGCATATCACCCATGGCTATGTCGATACCGCCTTTGCCGCGCAGGGGCGCACCGCCGATCATGTCATCATCCATGCTGACAGCAAGGCGGTCAATCTGGTCGATCAAAAATCCTTCTATGTGGGGATATCCCGAGCAAAGGAATCCGCGACCATCTTCACAAACGATCGCGGCAAGCTGGTCGCTGCGATCAGTGAACGGGCCGGCCAGGTGCAGACTGCTATCGCTCAGGCGGCGGCATCCGGGTTGGCGGCTGGCACCGCGAAGGGAGCTGGTCTTGGGTGAGGCTTGGCTTACGCCCACAAGCCTAAAGGGGCGGCGTAAATCAGTTGCCTTGTCCCGTTTTTCTAACCCACCGTTTGTTTGTTTGCTTCATCGAAGGAATGACCGGGGCGTTGGACGCAAACGACGTTCCGGACTCAGGCCGAGAACCGGGATAGCGGACCTTCATTCAGCCCGACCTTTTCCGCAATGTGAACGGCAGCAGCGTTGGACTAGGCAGGATGTCTGGAATTTTGCGCCAGAGCCGGTTGCCGACCTTTTGTGCATCGGCCCCTCACGGTAAAATATTACCTGCGCCTAAATCGTGGCGTCCAGCTTTCGATCAGGGCTTCTTCATCGTCCTCTTCGTCAGCCTCAATGTCATCGATATTTAGTGCATTACACGTCAGGACGGTAAGTGTGCGGCCATATTGGCCAAGCCCGACCACCTCTTCGGTACATGAATAGCTGCGATTCGTGTCGAACCAATCGCGCAAATCCCCGTCACCGGCGTCATTGCTGCCTTTACGGACATTGTCGGGATTTGCATTGAATGCTTCGGTGAGGGTGCCACCGGGGGCCGACGCACCTTTCCTGAGCCACTTTAAGCCGTCCGCACTTTTTAGCGCGTCGGACATGAAGCACCAATCTACTGACTGACCCATGGTCGAATTGCCGCAACGGGCGACCCGCTCATGATACGCTAGAAAGGACGTCGCACCGTGCAGGCGAGTGTTTTAAGTTCGCCCGTGGCTCTGGAGAGCACTCGACCTATGGACAGGCTAATAAGCTGTAACTTCGCGCCGCTTGTTATGAAGGTTCCTCTAACTGCCGGCGGATAAAGTCAGCGTTGATCAAGGCGTGAACGGCGAACTGGGCTGGCACCAGTTCGGCCCAGGCACCCAGATGGGCGCTCAATGCTTCATGATCCGACACATCGAAGATGACGGCCATTCCTCGGCCGACTTTTGGGTAGGCATGGAGGATCACTCCGTCTGTCAACCGCGCGTCCAGCCAGTTCCAATAGGCTAGTCGTGCCAAACGGGCTTCGCTAGGCCGTTCAGCGCGTGGTTCACTGATTACCAGAAACAGCATTGTCCATTCCTTCCTGTGCGGGATGCGGGCGATCGCCAGTGTTCAGAATCTACATTCTGCCCGGGTCGGTGCGCGATCGCAAACTTCAGGTGCATAAGAAGAGCAGGGTTGCCGAGTAGCAAGGCCAGCGGCTCTAGCCCACACCCGAACGTCCGCTCCTGTAGGGAGCGGACGTTCGCGGAGGCCGGTGGGAATGGCCGGAAAGTCCCACGATGCGGCATTCGCAACGGCAGCGCCCGACCAGAGCCGGGCGTTCACTTCATTTCCGGCGGGCGTCCGGCTCTGGCGAAAGCCGCCGAATTTACTGGGCATTCGGTCTTGCCGACGGTGGTTTGAATAACGGTCATGTCCTCGGTTTACACTGTCCGTGGCGACGATTTCATTATTTAAATCTACCCTCGCCATCTGGCGGGGGACTCTTTCCTGCCCCGCCAGTTTGCTATCCCGGAAACGGGCGGCAGCAATCAGCTTAAAATCCACCGAACCGCATCGCCGGCGAGCGTGTAAGACCGGAACTGGCGATTTCGGACGTTGAACACGATGAGCGTGTACGGCAGCAAAGTCCCAGCCCTCGTCTTTCAGCAGTGCAGCGGCCAGTGTGAATTTATGGCCGGTTCCGACGCCCTGGCCAAGGGGCCCGAACGACGGGTTTGTTGGCGATGTCAGGCAGCTTTTGCGAGCTTCTCGACCTTTATGTCCTGCTCGTGCTCGCGGGCTTGGGCCAGCTCATAGGTCGTCTGCATCCGCAACAGAGTGTCGGCCTTGATGCCGAAAGCCTTCTCAAACCGAATAGCCATATCAGCAGACAGGTTCGCATTGCCATTCAGCAAGGTGCTCAACGCCTGCCTCGATACGCCAAAATGCTCGGCCAAAGCCGTCACGCTGACCTGTGCGGGCTCTACAATTTCCGTTTTCAACCAATCGCCAACGTGGACAGCAAGCGAAGGGTGCATCTTAAGCGCCATGATAATCCTCCAGATCCATATCGATTAGCGCGCCTTGTTCATTCAAACCGAAGGTCATCCGCCAGTTTCTCGTGACTGTCATTGACCAGCTTCCCTTCCGGTCACCTGTCAGCTCATGCAATCCGAAGTTCGGAGGCACTGACAGCTCCTCGAAGCTTTCCGCAGCGTCGATGAAAGCCAGCATCTTGCGCAGTCGCCCCGCATCTCCAACCAGGCCTTTGGCGTTGCCCGTCTCAAAAAAGCGGCGCAGGCCTTTGTGCCTGATGCTCTCTATTTCCATCGTTCGGATGTAGCGCAGCGCCGCGAGATTGTCAAGTGTCGCGCGACACATGTCGGAAGGCACGAAGCACGGATCCTATACTCGCGCTGGCCATCCCGGCCATCGGAGAACTATCATGGGACATTCAGACCTTGACCCCGCCATTCATGATCGGAGCCCTTGGAACGCAGGGAAAAAAGTTGGGCCGAAGCGCCCACTGAAGCCTCGCGATATCTGGGCGATCCGTTTCTATCTCGACGAACACAAACGTCTGCGCGACCGGGCCCTTTTCGATCTCGGCATCGACAGCAAATTGCGAGGCTGCGATCTGGTCAAAATCAGGATCGGCGACCTGATGAGCGCGGGGTCATTTCGGGATCGCGCGACCGTCATCCAACAAAAGACCGATCGACCCGTGCAGTTCGAGATCATGACGGAAGCACGCAAGAGCCTGAAGACATGGCTCGATCGGCGCGGCGGCACGATTCGCGACTTCGTATTCCCTAGCAGGATCGATTATCTCGGCCATTTGAGCACACGGCAATATGCTCGTCTTGTCGACGAGTGGGTTTCAACGATTGGTCTCGACAAGCGGGGGTATGGCACGCACTCGATGCGACGGACCAAGGCAGCACTGATCTACAAAGCCACAGGCAATCTTCGGGCCGTCCAGATCCTGCTGGGTCATACGAACATTGAGAACACGGTCCGTTACCTAGGGGTCGACGTGGATGATGCCCTGACACTGTCCGAACGGACGGAAATTTGACACTGATTCCGGCTTCCCGAGGCCGCCGGGGAGCCGGTTTGGCCTGATGAACGACCGGCAGTATCGACGGGCTGTTTTGACCCAACGAAGGGCGGCTATGTTGGCGACGGCGGTCAGCACCCCATTCCAAGCCAAATGACGACGGAAAAACGAAGCTAGGTGCCACTGTGGATCGCTCAGGGCCTGTCGATGTCGCGCGCGGACCAAGCCAAGATTAGCCAGCCGGTTCCAAAGGCGGCCAACCCGAGCTGCTTGAACATAGCAATCGAACCCAAAAGGCCGATCGCCTGCCCATAGATCGGCAGGCAATACAGCAATATCCCTCCGAGGAAAAATGCAGGCGCCAGCCTGGCCGATCTGGCCCCAATGTTCATGAATGTGGCGCAAGCGAGGGTGGCCATGCCATGCATGAACTGTACTTGCGCTCCCAGGCGTATCAATGCGGAGTAGCCGGGTAAGAACAAGGGCTCATCTGACAGCAGAAGAACGGAAAGCGCGAAAAGGCCGTTCAATGCGCCGAGCCTCATCCAGACGGCTCGGTGCCAGAATGTGGGTACCGGCGAATTCGTGGTACACGCGGAACCGTGCTCCAAATTCTTGTTTACTTCCAAACTGGCCTCACTGCATGGCGGTCGATCGTGCCGATAGCTCTGGCATGAACCGACCAAGCTCGTGCCATGCCGCTTTTCGACATCCCCTGCGGGTAGCCTCTCTAGATGGAGCTTGTCGCTGGTGTGCGGGACCATTCAAGCGCTGTCAATTCGAAGAGGTTGCCCGGAGAAACTGAATTTCGGGCTGCAAGCGGCGCAAGGCGACGGAACTTCCTCCCACGCGTCTTGTCATGAATGTCGCTTCACAAGCATATGTTCGAATGGAAATGCTCACCGCACCGGTCGAAAAATCGCATGTGAATGATCGGCCGGTTTCAGGTGCTGCGAAACTTCTTGGGAACGACCGGTATGTTGGCGGCATTAGCCAGTCAGCTGAGCCTCTCCGCAGCGGTCGCTGCCGACCAATTCAGGACATTCCGCGATCGACTCTTGAATGGCGGTCACCAGCGAAATCGGTCACGATCATAGGTCGACTTATCCACAGCTTCCTTTCTCCGGGAAATCCGCAGATAAGCAAAGATCGCGGACTGCTTCAATGTCCGCCAGCCGTTTGGCCCAATCAGCAGCGAATGCCCCGAACGCAATCTTTCCCAAGGGCAGATGACGGGGCGCGTCTGCCATCTGAGTTATCGCTGTCATGGCTTCGCCAGCCTGACAGAGGTCGCCTTGCTGGCTGCCGCTCCGCAGGCGAATGGAATCCTGTCGCTGTCCCACAATCCTATCGTAATCGGCAATTTGGGTTCGCATCTACCGAAGGGATCCGACCGGCGAAGTGGGTGCGGAAAGGGTCGGGTTTCACGCATGTCGCCTGAGCGTCGCTACGATACGATGCGCAATGGGGGTGACCGGCCCGTGGAATGTCCCGCCCAAGCAAGGACGGACGCCGACGCCTACTATGGATAACGTAACGACGTCGGATAGCGTCACTGGCGCGAGTTTGTCGATGAGGCCCGCGCGGTGGAGGATCACGCCCAGTGCAGGGTTCTCGCCGCCGAGACTTGCGTGCCTCCGCGACGGCGGGATCACTGAACCACGTGCATGGCGGACCGACACCGTTGATTCGTCTCACCTAATATGGATCAGCATACAGATGGAGGTGTCGATGACGAGTCCAGCCACCTTTGCGTGTTCGATCCGAACCAAAAGCCGCTGGCCTGATCCATGCCGTGAGATCGTGTCATGAGCTCAGCCGTAGGCAAGCGCTGGGAGGGGCCGTTGCCGCCATGCCGATTGCGGCTGGAGCGATGCAAGCGCCCGCTGCGTCGGTGCTGCCGGATAAGTCGTCCTTCGATGCTGGTCCGCTTGCTTATCTGGACAATGCATCGACCCATCCCATCAGCATCGGCGCCAGAGCAGCGATTGACGCCTATGTGGAAAGCCGGATGCTCGCTCCGGTGGCGAAAGACCAGAGGCGGCAGGACATGGCCAGCCCGCTGCGCAAATTCGCCGGACTGATGAATGCGGATGCGGACGAGCTGACGTGGGTGCAGAGCACGACCATGGGCGAGCAGATGGTCTTGCGAGCGATGGGGTTTCCGGGATCGGGCGGCCGGATTGTCACCGACACGCTGCACTTCTACGCATCCTTCCCTATGTACATAGAGATGGCGCGGCAGGGCGTCGATGTTCGTTGGGTCAAAGCGCGCGAAGGCCGCATCTCGATGAAGGACATGGCCGAAGCGATTACGCCAGGCACCAAGCTGGTCATGCTGTCGCTGGTGTCTACCTACAACGGCTTCACCCATGATCTGAAGGCGGTGTGCGGCCTAGCCCACGCCGCAGGTGCGCTGGTCTATGCCGATATCATACATGCCGCCGGAGCCATCCCTGTCGACCTGCATGCCAGCGATGTCGATTTCGCGGCGTGCGCGACGTACAAATGGCTGATGGGGGATTTCGGGCTGGGTATTCTCTATATGCGCAAGGGCGTCGCCGATCTTCTGCCCCGCACCGAATTTGGCTATTATGGCTTTGCAAGGCCGGGCGCGCCGCCGGGCATCGGGCTGTCGCCACCGGACACCCATGTCTATCCACTCGATCCGCCCGGCGCGTGGCCGGTAGCGTATACGAAGCGCGGCGGCGCGATCGGCCATTTCGCGACCGGAACCTACAGCCACGCAGTGCCTGCGCAGCTCGACTATTCGCTCGACTATATCACCGGCATCAGCGTCCCGGCCATTCAAGCGCACGCGCAGGCGCTGATCAGCCAATTGCGCGAGGAACTTTCGCGCAGAGGCTATCGCATCATTACGCCCCCTGAAGCGCGCAGCCCATTGCTCACCTGCCTCTTAGCCAATGCAAGAGCCGTGCTCGCCGAGCCGCTGGCTAAGGCGCAGGTGCGACTATCGCTGCACGACAATCATTTTCGCGTCTCACCATCAGTCTATAACGACCAGGCGGACATCGAGCGCCTGATTGCGGCGCTGCCGCCTGTCTGACCATCCCGCCACTGGAGCTCCGCCCATGAAGACCGTTTTCGCGCTGATCGCCCTCTTGGCAGCTACCCCCGCCTTCGCGCAACAGCCGCTCCCCGCGTCCTTGCCCTTCTCGCCAGCGGTGCGCGTCGGGGACACGCTCTATCTTTCAGGGCAGATCGGTCAGGTTCCGACTGGTCTGGACCCGGACAAGGAAGGGTTTGACGTAGCGGCCCGCGAAGCGATGGACGCGATCGGCAAGGTCCTGAAGGATAATGGGTTGGATTATGCCAATGTCGCCAAATGCACCGTGATGCTGGACAACATGGCCGACTGGCCACGCTTCAACAGCGTCTATCTGACCTATTTTCAGGGCAAGCGCCTCCCTGCCCGCAGCGCGCTCGGCGCGGATGGGTTGGCGCTGGGCGCTCCGCTGGAAGTCGAATGCATAGCGGCTTTCGACTGACAGAGGTCCTGCTGGTCACGGAGAGCACATTCCGGCAGCTGGTGAAACGAAAAGTCGGACCCATCTCCAGGATCAGACAAGAATCTTGCTGTTCGACGCATTGCTTGGGAACGGCAGGAATGTCCCACGACGCGGCGTTCCGGTTCCGGCAGCAGTCGACCAGCTTAAGGCATTTGTTCGCCCGCAAGTGAACGTCTGTTGATGCCGAAAACAGTCCCTCGCCGTTTCCAATCGCTCGTCGGCTCGCACCGAACGGCCGCGCTTTTACCTGGCTCGCGGCAACGCCAAACAGGCAGCTGCATTTGGGAAGGATTGCCACTTCGACAAGCTATCGCTCTTTCTCTCGCACGCCCATTCGATAAATCTGCCAACCTGGGCCGGGTAGTCGCGCCAACTGAGCATCATCACATCACCTTGCCCATTATGCGAATTGATTTGCCATTATCAAATTTTTGTTGTGTTGGGCGCTGGCTTGGGGCTAGGCGACGCCTTGATGTATGAAACGCAGGCGATCGCGTCTCAGCCAAATGCCTATTGGAGTGTCACATGCGCGCGTACAATCCCGGCTTTGGCAACCATCTTTCGACCGAGGCGATCGCCGGCGCGCTCCCGCTGGGCAGAAACTCGCCGCAGAAGGTGCCCTTCGGCCTCTATGCCGAGCAGCTTTCCGGCACCGCTTTTACAGCGCCACGCAGTGAAAACCGGCGCAGCTGGCTCTATCGTATTCGACCGGCTGCGAGCCATCGGCCTTTTTCGGTCTATGACAGGAATGGGCATTTCAACGCCGGGCCTTTTGCCGATCCGACGCCGCCCAATCGGCTGCGCTGGGACCCGCTCAAGCCGGCCGATGGATCGCGCGACTTCCTCGACAGCCTCGTGACGATTGCGGGCAACGGCGATGTACAAGCTGGCACGGGCATCGGCATCCACCTGTTCTCAGCCAATCGCGACATGGAGCGCCGCGCCTTTTCGTCCAGCGATGGCGAAATGCTGATCGTGCCCGCGTCCGGCAGGATGGTCATCAGGACCGAATTGGGCGTGATCGAGATCGAACCGCAACAGATTGCGGTCATCCCGCGGGGTGTGCGGTTCAGCGTTTCCTTGCCGGATGGCTCGGCCAGCGGTTATGTCTGCGAAAATCATGGGGCCTTGCTGCGCCTTCCCGACCTTGGGCCGATCGGCGCCAACGGTCTCGCCAATCCGCGCGATTTCGAGACGCCCGTCGCGTCGTTCGAGGATATCGACGCGCCGTTCGAGATCGTGCAGAAATTCTCCGGGCGTCTGTGGACCACGCAACTGGACCATTCGCCGTTCGATGTCGTTGCCTGGCACGGCACTCTCGCGCCCTACCGCTATGATCTGCGCCGGTACAACAGCATCAATACGGTGAGCTACGACCATCCCGACCCGTCGATCTTCACCGTCCTGACAAGCCCGAGCGATACGCCCGGAACGGCGAATATCGACTTCGTCATCTTCCCGCCGCGCTGGATGGTGGCCGAGGATACGTTCAGGCCGCCCTGGTTCCACAGGAATATCATGAGCGAGTTCATGGGGCTGATCCATGGGGCCTATGATGCGAAGGAGGGCGGCTTCCTGCCGGGCGGCGCGTCGCTGCACAATTGCATGAACGGCCACGGCCCGGACAAGGCCAGCTACGAAAAGGCGATTGCAGCCGATCTGAAGCCGCACAAGATCGAAGAGACGATGGCATTCATGTTCGAAAGCCGCTTCATCATCTGTCCCACTGCTTATGCGCTGGGCCTTCCCGAATGCCAGTCCGACTATGACGAGGTCTGGTCCGGATTTACCAAGGCGGAGTTGCCCCGGTGACCAGACCGGCGATTGACGAAACCCATGATCCGTTGCGGACGAGCTGGGTCGAAAGTGCGAACGGCCATGGCTGTTTCCCGATCCAGAACCTGCCCTTGGGGATATTCTCGGTAGCCGGCGACCTGCCGCGCGGCGGCATCGCGATTGGCGATTCCATTCTCGATCTCAAGGCGCTTGCTGGGTCGGAGCTTTTGCAAGGAGAGGCACACCGCGCCGCTGAAGCAGCAGCCGGATCGCATCTCAACGCGCTGCTCGACCTGGGGGCGCCGGGTCGGATCGCGCTGAGGAAAGCGGTGTCTGACCTGCTCTCCAACCCGGACCATCAAGCGCATGTGGAACCGATGCTGGTCACCCGGTCCACAGCGACAATGCACCTGCCGGCAAAGATCGGCGATTATACCGACTTTTACGTCGGCATCCACCACGCGACCAATATCGGGTCGCTGTTCCGGCCCGACAATCCGCTGTTGCCCAATTACAAGCATATCCCGATCGGCTATCATGGCCGCGCATCGTCCATTCGGCCATCGGGCACCGCCGTCCGGCGCCCGAACGGGCAGCGCAAGGCCCCGGATGCCGACGCGCCGCTGTTCGGGCCGACGCAGAAACTCGATTACGAGCTTGAACTGGGTGTATGGGTCGGGCCGGGCAATGTGCTTGGCCAGCCCATCCCGATCGGCGAAACAGGCGCGCATATCGCGGGCCTTTGCCTGCTGAACGACTGGTCGGCGCGCGACTTTCAGGCGTGGGAATATCAGCCCCTGGGGCCGTTCCTGGCGAAGAACTTCCTGACCACCATCTCTCCCTGGATCATCACCGCCGAGGCACTCGCGCCTTTCCGTATCGCTCAGCCGGCCCGGCCGGATAGCGATCCCAGGCCGCTCCCCTATCTTTGGGATGACGCAGATCAGGCGTACGGCGCACTGGGGCTGACGCTGGAGGTGGGCTTGCGCAGCAAGGTCATGGCCGACGCCGGAATGGACGCGCATCGCATCGGTAGAGGCCCCGCATCCAACATGTACTGGACGATCACGCAGATGGTGGCGCACCACACGTGCAACGGATGCAATCTTCAGGCCGGCGACCTGCTCGGCACGGGTACGATATCGGCATCGACCAGCGACGGTCTGGGCAGCCTGATGGAGATCACTCGCAACGGGTCCGCGCCGATCGAACTTCCTACAGGGGAAAAGCGAGCCTTTCTCGAATGCGGCGATGAACTGACCCTCACCGCGACCTGCGAGGCGGATGGTTTTGTGTCGATCGGGTTCGGGGAATGCACCGGCCTGATCGAGGATGGCGGTATCGCGCCATGATCCTGCACGGTTACTGGCGGTCAAGCGCGTCCTATCGGGTGCGCATTGCCCTTGGTCTGAAAGGCGTGTTGTTCGAGCAGGTCACGCACGATCTGCGGACGTCAGCGCACAAAAGTGCCGACTATGCCTTCATCAACCCGCAGCATTTCGTGCCGGCGCTGGAGACGGACGACGGCACGTCGCTCATGCAAAGTCCGGCCATCCTCGAATGGCTGGAAGAGCGATATCCCTCCCCGCCCTTGCTGCCGGACGCCTGTAATGACCGGGCCATCGTTCGGGCCATGGCCGCCATCATCGGCTGCGACGTCCACCCCTTGAATAATTTGCGGGTCCTCCGTTCCCTCAAGACCGACCTGCACGCGCAGCAACATCAGGTCGACGCGTGGACTGCTCGCTGGATCGGTGAGGGTTTTTCCGCCCTCGAAAGGGTGCTGGAGCGTTATTCCGGCGAATTCGCATTTGGCGATGCGCCGACGCTGGCCGATTGCTACATCGTTCCGCAAGTCTATTCCGCCCGACGATTCAATGTCGACCTTCGTCCCTTCCCGCTCGTGGAACAAGTCAGCAGCGCAGCAGAGCTTTTACCCGCATTCGCCGCCGCCCATCCCACGGCTCAACCCGATGCCGATATCGGATGAGCGCTGCTCTCAGGCGGTGCGGGTAAACGCCAACAGCGCGTCCGCCGGACTCCCGGCACCTTGAACATCCAGCGCGTCTCTCGGGCCTATGATCATGGCCACCAATATACATTCGCCATCCCGCACAACCGGCGCCGCTATGGATGCCAGTCCCGGCACAGGGCTTTCGACCATCATTGCATAGCCTGACGTGCGAATCCGCGCGATTGCGGTTTCATAGGCCAGCCGTTCCCCATCGCCGCTGGCGCTGGCCAGTTCAGACGCAAGGCGTTCCTTCACGGCAGGGGAGGTGTCGAATGCGCCGAATATTCTTCCGGCGGCAGAATTGAGAAGATTGAAGGTCGTGCCGGGCCGCAGGTTGGTATTCACGACCTGACTGGCGTCATGGACGCGATAGACGGTAGGCGCCGCCGGTCCCCACACCAGCAGTGCGAGCATGACACCCAGCGAATGCGCGAAATCGGACGCGCGCGCGTTGATGTTCGACATCGGATCGAACGTCGCCATTCTTGCGCTGGCCAGCCGGTTGGTCGCCGGCCCCAGAATATAGCGACCGCTCGCCGGCTCCTGCTCGACCAGTTCGGTCCGGCGCAAGCTCGTCAGATAGGCATGCGCTTGCGCCGCGCTGATCCTGGCCTCCTGCGCGAGATCGCGCAGCATCATCGGCGATCCCGACCGCATCAGGGCCAGCAGCAATCTGTTCCCGACTTCGACCGATTGGATGCCCCGCCCCGCGCTTTTGCTCATCTGCCTAAACTCACGCTCGCGCTGATCCTTGAACTCATGCGATTTTGACGGGACGTTGGTAACCCGCTCTCGCAGAGATTGCATTTGCGAGGCCGAGTACCTCGCGAACGCGATCACCAGAGGGGTCGAGATCGAAGGAGGGCACTGGCCCGATGACGGTTATGGCGCCCGTCAGTTCGCCCCCCGTCTCGAATATCGGCGCGCTCATGGCACTGATCCCGGGTATGGGGTCCGATGTCGTCGTCGCATAGCCGGCGTCACGGATGTACGGCAGTTCCGCCTTGATCGATCTGAAATCGGAGACCGAACCGACGATGCGCGATGGCGATTTCTCGGCTTTTTGCAGCTTGATCGCCTCGACGATGATTTCGGCCCCGAGATGGGCGCAGAATATGCGACCCGTCGCCGAGCCCGTCAGCGAAAAGACGGTTCCGGGCCGAAGCGCCGTGTGAATCTGATCCGATCCTTCATAGATTTGCACGACAGTCGGCCCATAGGCCCCCCAGACGGTAATGGTGACCGACATCGCCGTGTCTGCCGCAAACCGCGCCGCGGCCTCGCCGGCAGCCTTGAGCGGATCGAAGCTGCGCAGTCTGGCCAATCCGAGTTGCAGCGCAAACGGACCCAGGCGGTAGCGGCCGGACTCCTTGTCCTGCTCGACGAGGGTGGCGCGACGGTAACTCACAAGATAGGGATGCGCCTGGGCTGGCGCGATCCCGGCTTCCAGGGCGATATCGCGCAGCATCACGAGGTCACCGGCAGCGGCGATCGCCTCCAATATACGCGCGCCCACTTCTATCGATTGAACTCCGCGCGCCTCTGCAGCCACCCCGTTCATCTCCATTTGCAGCGTCAGTCACGATCACCCCGTGTCATCATAACGTCGCGGCCTCGTGGCCGCCATCGCAGCGTCAAGCCCTTATGGCAATAACAGCCTTCGCCGCCGGCACGAAGCTTGGGCCTGTAGGGAGTTCACTGCAAGACATGCGCCCGCTCTCTTGCGCGAGATACAAGGCGCGCGGTCACCAGGTTCGCGATCGCAGCAGCGACGAGGAACGGTACAAGACCCGCGAGCGCGATCCGTAACGATTCTGTCCCATAGCCGGCATGCAGCCAGTCGCTCATCATCCCGACATAGAGCGGCCCGATGCCCATCCCGATCAGGTTGACCATCAAGAGCTGGAGCGCGGCGGCGGTACTGCGCTGCGACGCGTTGACCGAATTTTGTATGAAGCCGACCGCCGGCGTCAGATAGGCACCGGCGCAGCCAAGGCTCAATCCCATTAGGGGCAAGGCGATCTGCCAGCGCTGGACGCAGAGCCCCATGATCAGGAACGGCAGCGCGCCGATCATCGCCGCGCCGCTGACCCACGCATAGGCACGCTTGTCGCGCGCGCCCCAGCGGTCCGCAAAAAGACCGCTGAGCCAGGTGCCTGCGCCCATGGCAATGGCGATGGTAAGGCTGAGATAGATGCTCACCTGCGTCAATGTCATGCCGAGGACCCGGATCATATACCCCGGCATCCAGGCCATCAGCGCGTAATTGGGGATACCCCCGATCGCGCATGCAAGCGCTGTGGAGATGATGGTCGGCGTGCGGAAGAAAATCTTCGCGGTTTCACGAAGCGACGCCTTGGGCGGGACCACGCTGCCGTCCATGCCGCCGCGCCGCGGCTCTGGAACCAGGCAGATCAGCAACAGAGCCAGCACCAGCCCCGGAAGGCCGACGATGAAGAGGCTCGTTCGCCAGCCCCATTGCGCCGCCGACCATCCCGCCAGCGCCGAACCCAGCGCCAGACCGAAAGGCACGCCCAGCGAAAAGACCGCCAGCGCGCGGGCGCGCTGCGAAGGGGCGAAGAGGTCGGAGATGATCGAATAGGAAGGCGCGACCCCGCCGGCTTCGCCCAGACCGACCCCGACACGCGCGGCGGCGAGCTGAGCGAAATTCGTCGCCAGCCCGCACGCCGCACAGCAGATGCTCCAGAGCGAACAGGCGACGGCAAGCACCTTGACCCGCGAAATCCGGTCCGCGAGCGCCGCCACCGGCAGACCGAAGCCGGTATAGAAAATGGCGAATGCGAAACCCGTGAGCATCCCTAGTTGTGTGTCGCTCAACCCGAGGTCGCGCTTGATCGGCTCTGCGAGGACCGACACGACCTGGCGATCCATGAAGTTGAACGTGTAGACGACGCACAGCAGCGCCAGCGTCCATCGGGGATCGCGAATTTTCATCAGGGTCGCCTGGCTTGGCGGAGCGCCTCGGCCAGCACCGCCTTGTCGCCGATATGGTTGGCCAGGATCAGGATCAGCTTCGCATTCAGCACGGCGCTCTCCCGCTCATCAAGGCCATCGTGCAACGCGATAAGGGCAGCGTAGAAGTCGTCGGTAGTTTCGATATGCGACGGCGCTGGGGTCATTACGATTCCACCTTGAGCATGGCGGCACGTTCATAGGCCGATCGCATCTTTTCGACCGTCGGATGACGCCAGCGCGCGGCGACATATTGATCCGGCCGCACGAGATAAGCCGATCCCGCCGTGAGATCGTAACGCGACGCGATCATGCCCTGCTGATCGCCCAGTTCATCGACCACGATCATACGCACTCCCGGCAAGGGAGGCACGCTTTTGTCAGCCGCGAGAAGGACGAAATCTCCACCCATCAACTGCATCAGCCAGCCGCCATCGATCGGTGAATCCACGACGACATGGCCGGGCGCTATGCCGTGCCAGCCATCCTCCGGCTGGTCCGACTGGCTCAGGGGCGAATCCGGATAAGGGACAGCGGTCGACAGGCGACCGGAGTTCACGAACGGCCGCGCCCACGCATGATCCTTGGCCAGTTGCAGAACAGCGTCGCGGAAGGCGTGACTGATAGTCGACTTGGGCGTCAGAAAATCGGTGGAGCGCGAGGAATTGAGAATATTCTCATCGGCCGTGACGATCGCTTCGCTGTTATAGGCTTCCAGCAGTTCATGCCCGGCCTCACCCGCAATGACCCTGTCCAGCTTCCATGCCAGATTGTCGGCATCCGCAACGCCGCCATTGCAGCCGCGCGCGCCGAACGGGGACACCAGATGCGCGGCGTCGCCGGCAAAAATCACGCGGTCATGAACGAAGCGCGCCATGCGCCGGCATTGGAAAGTGTAGACGCTGTACCATTCCTGCTCGAACTCGATGTCGTCGCCCAGCATGCCGCGAACCAGCGGTTCGACATAGTCGGGACGCATGCAGCGTTCCCGATCGATGTTCCAGCCCAATTGGAAATCGAGCCGCCAGACGTCGTCGGGCTGCTTGTGCAGAAGCGCGGAGCGGCCGGGATTGAAGGGCGGATCGAACCAGAACCAGCGTTCGGCGGGGCGTTCCTGTTTCAGCCTGATGTCGGCGATCAGAAAATTATCCTCAAAGATCCGACCGTCGAAATCCAGGCCCATCATTGCGCGAACGGGAGAATTATGGCCGTCGCAGGCCACGACCCAGGGCGCTTCGACAGCATAGTGTCCATCGGGCGCAACGACGTCCAGCGACACGCCGCCATCGACCTGCCTCAACCCTGTGACTTCATGGCCCCAGCGGATCGTCACGCCGGAAACCTGCGATACCGCGTCGATGAGAATAGCTTCGCATCGATATTGCTGAAGGTTGATGAAGCCGGGCATTTCCTGATGCTTGAGCGGCAGCATGTCGAATGTGAATACCGGCTCCGCGCTGTCTCCCCAGAACACCTTGCCAACATTCCAGGCGACACCCTTCGCGACCATCTCTTGCGCCACCCCCAGGCGGTTCCAGATATCGAGCGTGCGTTTTGAAAAGCAGATCGCCTTTGAACCCGCGGCAACGAAGTCCCGCTTGTTGAGGACCAGAACTCGCCGACCCTTCTGGCCAAGGTCGAGCGCAAGCGTCAAGCCAACCGGGCCACCGCCGACGATGACGATTTCGAAATCGCCCTGTCCGTCATTCAGGGGGGTGGTGCCAATAATGCGCCAGACGGGAATGCCGTCCCGCGTCATCCTATCGGGCATCTTCCCTATCCCTGCAGCTTGTCCCATACGTCCCTGTCACGTTCCATGGTCCAGATGCGCGGCCAGTCGATCCCGTCAAATTCATCCCAGAGGCGCTGCACGTCGAATGGCAGACAATGTTCGAAAATCGGCCAGTGGCCGAATTTGGGCGCCAGAGCTGCATGTGTCGCTTCGAAAGCGGATTTGATAGTCCCGCCATTTTTGTGGGCGTCGCCCACATGCTTGATCATGCTGTTGAGAAATTCCCGGGTCTGTTCGATGGCGGCATCGGTTGCCTCGACGCCGCGGGCAACGTTCCCACGGCCACCAATCAAGTTTTCGGCGCGAAAGGATTTCACCGTGTCCAGCGTCTTGTTCGCCCAGTCGAAGTGGAAAGCATCGCCGGTGTAGAGCGCGGCCTCGCTCTCGACGAGATCGCCCGCAAATAGGGTCTTAGATTTTTCGTGCCAGGCGACGATATCCCCGGCGGTATGGCCGCGCCCGCAATATTTAAGGTCGATCGCGCCGCGATCTCCGCCCAGTTCAATGCGATAGTCCGTATCAAAGGTCTGGGTCGGCCAGGTCAGCCCCGGAATCTCTTCCGGTTGCTTGAACAGTCGCGGCATGCGGCCATATTCGCTGTCCCAATCCTGCTTCCCACGCTCCTCGATCAATCGGCGCGTGGCTTCGCTGGCGACGATCTGTTCCGCATCGAATGCGCTCGCCCCCAGCACGCGAACGGCGTGGTAATGGGTCAGAACCAGATATTTGACAGGCTTGTTGGTATGTTCGCGCAACTTGGCGAGCCAGTCCCTTGCGGCCGCCGGCGTGGCGCGCGCCTCGAAGCAGACGAGAAAGTCCTCGCCCTCGATCGCGCCGACATTCGGATCGCCCTCTGCGGTCAGCGCATAAACGCCATCAGCCAGGATTTCGAGTTTCTCGGTCGTAGGCGCCGTATCGGCCGAAGATGCGAAAGGCTTTGCCAAGACATTAGCTCCAGATTGTGTCTGCTCGAGTGAGCGAGGGTGGGGGGACTTCGTTTGAATTCCACCTTCCGTTCATACAGTGCCCAGCGGTCTTTTGTGCCGGCGGCGGCTGCCCCTGCTCAGAAGCGCACCGAGACCCGCCCCCCAAACTGGCGTGGTGCACCATAATACCAAAGGCCGCCATTCGAGCCGCCAGGATAGACCTCCTTGGTCAGGTTTGTGGCGAAGGCCTCGAAGTCGAACCGGTCGGTGCTAAAGGTTAGCTTGGCATTGATCAGGTCGCGCCCGGGGAGAATGGAGGTGGCGTCGTTGAAAAATGATGTCCTTTGGCTCGCGGTGTGTGTGTATTCGACATGCGGCGTAAGCCTTTTGTCATCACCCAATTCTATATTGTAAGAAAGCCCAATAGCGATGTTGAATTTGGGTGCGAACGGCAGAGGACCGGTCGCCGTACCCACAAAGGGACCATAGTCGAAACAGGCTGAAGTCTGACCTTGTGCGCATTGCGGGCCAAGCGATCCTTGACCGCCGTCAGGAAGGGCTGGCCTGTTGACGATGTCGTTAACCGTGATCTTGGACTTCAGATAGGAGCCGGCGACGGTCATTTCGAAATTGCCAAGCCTCAGGCCCAGCTCGGCCTCCGTACCATAGGTTTCCGCGGATCCCGCGTTGAAGATCGTAGCCAAGCCGGTCTGGGTCTGTATGTTCTGGATCTGCATATTGGTATATTTGGAATAGAAGCCACCGATCTGCGCGCGCAGCGCCCCCCCAAACATTGATCCCTTCCAACCGGCCTCGTAATCCATGACGGACTCTGGAGCGAAATTCGAAACGGGGCTTTGGACGCCGCCGCCCTTGCGGCCCTTTGCGACAAAGGCATAGAGGAAGTTGCGGCTATCCGCTGTATAATTGACGCCAATCTTCCAGGTCAGTCCCTTATCAGACTGACTTCCCGATGACGGTGCGGAGAACAGAAAGTCATTTGTGGTCAAGTCAAAGAATGAGATAATATTACGTGAATCGTTATCTACATTTGACCACGTATAACGAGCGCTACCTTCAATTTCCAGAGCATCGCTTATATTGTACTTAATTCCGCCATAGACAGCTTTTGCTTCCTTTTTTGTGCGACTTGCATCGACGACGATCAGCTGATTCGCGAAATAATTCTGACCGATGAACGGCACCTTGCTTTTGTCGCGAAGATAATATCCGCCGATAGTCCATTTAAACGGCCTGTTCTCCGGCGAGATGATCGTAAATTCTTCCGAGAATACCGGCTCCACGGCAGCAACATTTAGCGTCACCCCCGGAAACGAAACACCGACGGCGTCGGATATCTGGTGAAACTTCGCCTTGGTCAGACCGATCATGTTGCGTAGCGCGATGCCGTTGGCGAGCGTCAGTGTCGTCTCATTGCTGACACGGAAGGTCGACTCTTCATAACGCGGCACATCCGCAAAATTGAGCGTGTAGGGATCGGGCGAAGCCAATGTCGCGAAGAATGATCCCGGGTTCGGCTTGCCCGTAAAACCGCCAGTATTATTATTGTAATACTCCATCTTGGTCAGGCTTTGGAAGTTGTCCGAGGGCCTCCAAAGAAGGCTGATTCTTCCGGCGACAATGTTAAGTTCTCCCGGCGTCGAGTAGGCGCTCGACTGGCTGTTGGGCGGGTTGCCGTTCTTGAAGAAACTGGCACGATGCTGATCATAAGTTGCAATGCGAACGGCGAACGTATCGCTGACCGGGATATTGACTGCGCCTTCGAAGGCGATGTTGTCATAAGTACCGCCGGTGAGAATCGCATAACCACTGGCGTCTTCCAGCTTGGGATCAGCTGTCTTGACGAAAAGGGCACCGCCGGTGGAGTTATTCCCTACGAATGTCCCCTGGGGACCGCGAAGCACCTGAACGCTGCCGATGTCGTAGAAGGGTTCGTTGGCGACGATCGGCGCCTGAAACAGGTTATCGCGATAGATGGCAACACCGGAATAGACGCCTGGGTCTGTAATACCAAGGCCGATGCCACGAATGTTAAGCTGACTGACAAGGCCCGTGTCCGCGACCGACAGGCCGGGGACGAAATTCTGAAGCTCCTTGACGCTGCGAATTTCATGCTGTTGCAGATCATCGCCAGATAGCGCGGAAAGCGCGATGTTGGTTCGCAGCACGGTCGTTGACCGCTTTTCTGCGGTCACAATTATTTCAGTCGACTCACTGGCAATTGCGCCATCGGCCTTTGCTGACTGGTCGTCGCTGGCAGGCGCAGCAAGAGCGGTGCCCGGTACCGCCATGGCGATAATCGCGGCTGACAGCAGCCAACTCGTGTTGATCATTTCTGCCTCTCCCGATGTTTGCCGATTGCAGCCGGCTTGATGTCACCCCTTTGGGCGCATCCCAATTATTAGTCAATGGCAAATCACTTCGTATTTGCAAAATGCGATCGAGGGGCAATTCAATTCTCATGCCGCCTCTCGGCAGCGCGGCGATGCACGGAGCACGCCCGCCGATGGAGGCATATCGGTCATTCCAGAAAATTCACGTCACCTTGAATGTGTGGTGCGCTGCAACCCTGTTCTCGGTCCAGCCGTGACAGATTGCCGTCGCGAACGACCGCGATCGGTGCAGAACCTGAATCCGCCTTCAACCTACTTGCGCAAATGCTCTTCGAAAAAAGTCGCGGCTCTCGAAATCGCAGTATCGGATTCTGGCGTGTTCGGAAGCATTGCCGGGAAGACGTGAGGCATGCCTTCGTAAAGGTCGAGCACCGCTTCATGACCGCCACCACGGATCGCTTGATATTGCCTGACCGCTTCGCTGAGCAGCAATTCACGCGTGCCGGCCTGGATCAACGTTGGCGGAAATGCCTTGGAGTAGTCCCCGAACAGAGGGGAAATATAGGGGTGCCTGACATCTGTTCCGGCGGCGTAGGCGTTCAGATAGGTGATGAAATTCTGCGGCTGGAGCATCGGGTCATATGGCCCGAGCGTCGCGACGGTATCGCCGCTCATCGTCAGGTCTGCCCCTGGCGAGAGCAGGTAGAGCGCACCGGGCAACGGAACGGCTTGGTCCCGCATCTTGAGAGTAAATGCTGCCGCCATGTTCCCGCCGGCCGAGTCGCCGAACAGCCCCATCGCTTGAGGATCGTGCCCCGAAGCCAAGAGGGCGCGCCACACTGCGATAACCTGATCCGAGATCGTGTTGACATTCCCGCGCGGCGCCAGTGTGTAATCGATCGAGATCACCTCACGCCTCAGAGCCTTGCCGAGCAGGGCGGGCAACACTTGCGTCGATCGGGCCGAGAGAACAATGTAGCCGCCGCCGTGAATATAAACGAGCGGCGGCCGCCCGGGCCGCGCATTGGGCGGAACGATCCGGAGTATGCTGACGCCTCCGATCGTTTCCCTGACCGAACGAACGTGCATCGCATCCGCGAATTGCTGGCTTGCGGGCACGGCCTGGGCTTCGATCACCGCATTCATCCGGTCGAAGTCTTCGAGGGTCTTGAGCGGCGGCATGGGGGGTCGCGCCTGAGCGGCGGCATAAAGTGCGCAGAGTTTCTCGGCCGCCGGCCGCGATACGCTCTCGGGCACGCGGAAACGAAGATCGGGGTTGGGTGGACAAGCCGCCGCCGCCGCCGGTGCCGCGCAGACCGCAAAGCCGAGCAACATCCCGCAAATAACAGACCGCATCGTTTCTCTCCCAAAAGTTCCGCCCGCCTTCTGGCGGCCTGACGGTGGCCGCGACTTCACGATAAAGGCAAGTCATCTGCCGCTTCATTACCTATTTACGAACCGATTCATTATAAGTAAATATCCAAATCGAAGGTCGCGGTTTGAGATGGCAAAGCGGTCCGCACGCAGAGCCCGTTGCTCGAGGATGGCCATTGGAGAGGATATATCGATGCCGAGCCTGGCGCTGCGCGCAAGACGCATAGGGTGGCATTCGGCAACTGCGGCAATATCCGGACAGGCGGGCGTACGCGCATTGCGAGGCGAAGCGTTCAGGCCTGGCGTGATAGGTCCCACGGGTCCTGTGGCGATATCCCTCCGTTGCCACCAAGAAAAAGAAAGAACGCAATGACTACCTTGATTCCCGATCATGCTGGAGCCGGCTCCGAACAGGTGCCCGCGACGCGCACCCTGGTGGCGGCCGTCGTCGCCCTCTTTTTCATCTGGGGCGGGCTGACTAGTCTCAACGACATTCTGGTCCCCAAGCTTAAGGGGCTGTTCTCACTCTCTTATACAGAGGCTATGCTGACCCAGTTCGCCTTCTTCATGGCCTATTTCATCGTGTCGATTCCCGCGGGCGCGTTGATCGCGCGGATCGGATATCTCAAGGGTATCGTTACCGGCCTCGCGACCATGGCCATCGGTTGCCTGATGTTCGTCCCCGCTTCGTCGTCGGGCATCTTCGCCGCCTTTCTTGCAGCTTTGTTCGTTTTGGCCGCCGGGATTACGATCCTGCAGGTCGGCGCCAATCCGCTGATCGCCAATCTGGGCGATCCGGCGACATCGCACAGCCGCCTGACGCTGGCGCAGGCGTTCAATTCACTCGGCACCACCCTGTTTCCGCCGGTGGGCGCCCTCGTCATCCTCGGTTCGATCAGCAAGGTGGACCCCGCCACCCTGGCGCCAGCAGAACGCGCCGTTTTCCTGACCGAGGAGGCGGGCGTCATCGGCCACGCCTATATCGCGATTGCCGTGATACTCGCGGCCGTCGCGCTGTTCTTCTTTCTGCGACGCTCCGCGATCACCGGCGGACAGGGCGGGTCGGCAAGCCTGTCCGGTTCGTTCGCCCTGTTGCGGCGCGGGCGGCTGGCGGGTGGCGTGGCGGCGCTCTTCCTCTATGTCGGGGCGGAAGTCGCGATCGGGTCGATGCTCGTCAACTATCTCGCGCAGGAACGCGTCATGGGGCTGAGCGAACAGGTGGCTGGAACGATGATCGCGCTCTATTGGGGCGGCGCGATGGTCGGCCGCTTCATCGGCGCCATGCTGCTGCGACGCTTCAGGCCCGGTCTGGTGCTGGCGACGGTCTGTATTGGCGCGGTGCTGTTGATCGCCCTGTCGGCGATGGCCACGGGCGCGGTAGCGGGCTATGCGATCCTGGCCGTCGGCCTGATGAACGCCATCATGTTTCCGACGATCTTCAGCCTGGGGATCGAAGGTCTGGGCGAGCGGACGCCGCAGGGTTCGGGCCTGTTGTGCATGGCCATCGTCGGCGGCGCGATCATCCCCCTGCTGACCGGCGCGATCGCCGACGCCACCTCGCTCGCGATGGCGCTTGCCATTCCCGCAAGCTGCTACCTGCTGATCGCCATTTATGGCTGGTCGGCCCGCAATCCGGCCTGACGAAGGACTATCCATGCGCGTTTTGCTAACCCTGTCGTGCCTCCTCGCCTCGCAGCCGCTGATGGCGCAAAGCGCGCATGAGAATGCCGACGCAAAGGCCGCGCGGCTGGAAGCGCAGATGACCGATGCCGAACGGATCGGCCTGCTGTCCGGGATCATGCCGATTTCGTTTCCAGGCCTTGAAGTGAAGGTTCCGCAAGGCGTGCCTCCCACCGCCGGCTATGTTCCCGGTATCGCGCGCCTTGGCATTCCACCGCAGCTTTCGACCGACGCGAGCCTCGGGATCGCCAACCCTGGCCAGTTTCGGAAAGGCGACGTCGCGACGGCGATGCCGTCGGGCCTGCTGCTGGCTTCCTCTTTCGATCCGGCGCTTGCCGAACGGGTCGGCGCGACCGTCGGCGCCGAAGCGCGGGCCAAGGGCTTCAACATCCTCCTTGGCGGAGGCATGAACCTCGCGCGCGATCCGCGTAACGGTCGCAATTTCGAATATCTTGGCGAGGACCCGTTGCTCGCCGGCACACTCGCCGGTCAGGCCATTCGCGGCACCCAGTCGCAGGGCGTGGTATCGACCATCAAGCATTTCGCGCTCAACGGACAGGAAACGCTGCGTCATACAGCGGACTCAGTCATTGCGGAAAGCGCGCTGCGCGAAAGCGATCTGCTGGGTTTCAAGATCGGCATCGAGATCGGCCAGCCGGGCGCGGTCATGTGCGCCTATAATCTGGTCAATGGATCGAAATCCTGCGGCAGCGACCATCTGCTGAACCGCGTGCTCAAGGGCGACTGGAATTATAAGGGCTGGGTGATGTCGGACTGGGGCGCGGTCGACGACGTGTCCTACATCAAGGCCGGCCTCGATCAGCAGATGGGCTATCAACTCGACAAGCAGCATTGGTTCGGCCAGCCGCTTGCCGATCTCGTCGCCAGCGGCGATGTCCCCAAGGACCGCGTTTCCAATGCCGTGCGCCGTATCCTGCGCAGCCTGTTCGCGGTCGGCATCACCGGCACTTATGAACCCCAGCCGATCGACTATAAGGCGCATGCCCAGATTGCGCTCGATGCGGCGCGGGGCGGTATCGTCCTGCTCAGGAATGACGGCATATTGCCGCTCGCCGCGACGGCTCGCAATATATTGGTGGTTGGCGGGAATGCTGATTTCGGCGTGCTGTCGGGCGGGGGTTCCAGTCAGGTCACCCCGTCAAATGGCGCGCCACGCATCATAGAGCCGGGCAGCGACGGACCAACGGCCCTGTTCAGCCGACAGCTTTATATGGCCGGTTCTCCGCTTGCGGCGCTACGCAAGGCATTGCCCGCCGCCACTATCAGCTTCCAGAACGGCTATTCGCCCGAAGCGGCCGCCGCCTATGCCGCCAGGGCCGATATGGTCATCGCCTTTGCGACCAAGTGGGAAGGGGAGGGCATGGATTCCGGCTCGCTCGCGCTTCCGCAGGGTCAGGATCAGCTGATTTCGGCTCTGGCCGCCGCCAACCCCAATCTGGTGGTCGTGCTGGAAACGGGAAATCCGGTGACGATGCCCTGGCTCGAAAAGGCCAATGCCGTCGTTCAGGCTTGGTATCCCGGTCAGGAAGGCGGGCAGGCGATCGCCGATATCCTGACCGGCCAGGTCAATCCGTCGGGCCGCCTCCCGGTCACCTATCCGGCATCGATCGATCAATATCCCCGCGTCGCGCTGCCGGGGCTTGGCCTGCCTGACCGAACGCCGGTCAAGGTTGCTTATGACGAGGGCGCCGATGTCGGCTATCGCGGCTTTGCCAGGTCGGGGAAAACGCCGCTCTTCGCCTTTGGCCATGGCCTGAGCTACACCAGATTTTCCCACGGGCCGCTGTCGGCGCGCGCAGACGCGTCGGTCCGCCTGCGCTTCACGGTCCGCAATATGGGCGACCGCGCCGGGGCGGATGTGCCGCAGGTCTATCTGGTCGATCGCAACGGCGAAAAGCTCCAGCGTCTGGTCGGCTTTCAGAAAGTGGCGCTGAAACCTGGCGAGACCCGTAAGGTCACGCTGGATGTCGACAACCGCTTGCTGGCCGATTGGAAAGACGGCGGCTGGGTGATCGAGGGCGGCAATTACAGCTTCGCGCTCGGCGAAAGTGCGGCAAAACTGGATAAGCCCTTCATCGTGCGCGTGCCTGCAAAAACCTGGAAGGATTAAAGGCACAGCCAATCGGACGTTTCGGAGTTGCATGGCTTCCAATATGCCAATCCGAGTTGCTGGATCGGCATTCCGTCTACAGCGCGGACGCCGATATGATGATGGTCACCGGGCCGCTCTTCTACGACTGACAGGTTTCTCTTAAAGCCGACGCTTCAAGGTTATGGCCGGAATGACGGGTTTGTCCCAAGCCGCGCCATTTCACCGTGCCGTCCAACAAAGTGAATATATGACCGCTTCCGACGCCCCGATCTGGTGGCCTGAACGGCGGCTTTGGCGGCGGCAATTTCCATCCGGTCGCACTAGGAGAAGCCGACCAAGGCCGGTCATTCGGATCAGCCATCGCGAACGACTGCTCGCAACAGAAGCTGCCTATGAAACTCCGTTCCTGAGCGCCTATCTCCCCGAGAAAGCAGCTACAATGCCAAAGCGACTTGCGAGGCACTTCCCAACGTGCTCAGTTTCTCTTTATGTTCTCATGATCCAAAGGTGAATTCGGCCTCGGAGGAACTCGCCGTGCGTTTCAAGAATCTGGAGAAATATAGAACCGGGGGCGCCGGCAGCCGCATGCAGCTAAAGATCCCGCTTCCGAAGACGCCGGACGGCAGGGTCTACCGCTACTCACCCAATGAAACTGCGGAGCCACGCCATTTCGTCCTCGGCGACGTGAATCGTCCCGACTTGATCACGAAGGAGATGCGTGCTCGGATGAAGCTGGAGCCGGGGTCGCCCCAGACGGTGTGCCCATACAGCGGTGTCGTGGCGGAGGACGAGGAGTTCACCCATCCCGACGATCGGGAGGCGGCGCTTGAGATCGCGAAGCATGCGGCCCTCAGCGACATGGAGGACCAGATCTCGAAGTTGTTCGAGGGAATCGGTCGAAGTAGAAGCCGCAACAGCATGCTCAAGATCGAGGTGAAGACCTCGAAGAGCCATCGGCCGAGGCCAAGGTTTTATCGGACAGATTTACTTCGGGAGCTGGTTTGCGACCATTGCGGCCGTGATTATGGGGTCTATGCGATCGGCCTCTTCTGCCCCGACTGCGGGGCACCGAACCTCCATCTCCACTTCGCGCGCGAGGTCGATCTGGTCGATGCTCAAGTTCATTTCGCTGATGGCCTCGATGCAGAATTGGAAGAGCTCGCTTATCGGCTTCTCGGAAACGCCCACGAGGATGTTCTGACCGCGTTCGAAGCGACACTGAAGACCATCTATCTCTTCGGTTGGGCCGCAGCGCATCCGGACGAGCCCATGCCGCGTGTCTGCAACGACTTCCAGAACGTCGAGCGTGGGCAGAAGCGCTGCGCCGAACTCGGATTCGATCCCTATGCCGTGTTGGACGATGCCGAACTGGCAGCGATGAAGCTCAATATCCAGAAGCGCCACGTGATCGGGCACAACCTGGGTGTTATCGACGCCAAGTTCGCTCAGCTTTCCGACGAGGCGGGGATCGGCGAGACGGTTCATCTGGTCGGCGAAGACATTCGGACGTTCGCCAACACGGCCAAGAAGGTCATCGACGCGCTTGACGGTTGGCTTGGCGGTGTCGCGATCCCGCCTCGTGAGAGGACGGTGTCTCTAGATGCGGAGGGGGTGGTGGCTGGCTCGGAAAGCTCGAAGGCGGCCGAACTCGGTCTTACGGTGAACGCCTATCGGTTGGGGGTCTGGCTTGCCGCGAACTCGACACTTGGACTCGCCCGCCCGGTGGATCGCGACGGGGTGTTGTCGGCCTTCGAGGGTTTGTCTGATCGGGACTATCGCGACGCCGTCGCGGAGTTGGAGACCGATGGGTATGTCGGAGTGCGGACCCTGCTCAACGGACCTCCGCTGCTGAGCTATCGCGCAGAGCTGTTCAGCACCTTTGATCCGCTCGTAGAGGGAACTGATCCGACGCTCGACGCTGTCGAACTCGCTCGGATGACGCTGGAGCTTGATCAGAGCGTAGATGTGGCCGCCTTGCATGATAAGACTGGTTGGGAACTTCGGCGTTTCAATCCGGCGTTGAGCGTGATGCTGACGCACGTCGATGAGCGACGAGTGAGCGGCTCTGGCGACGGCAGGTATTCGACCCGAGCGTTCATCGTAGTTCCGACTGACCGCGTTCAGCTGCGGCGTTTCGTCGACCGCTATGCCAAGGCAATGAAGTGAACGCGATGCGCGTAGACGCCATCTTCGCGGGAGATCGCTGATGGACGCGGATTATGGCGACAACCCGATCAGCAAGCCTGAACAGGATATGTTCGGCATCGACGGCTTCGTGCAGTCGCTCGCACGCAGCGTTCAGACCATGCGCTCACCGAACGGCGTGGTCATTGCCCTCAACGGACCATGGGGATCGGGCAAGAGCAGCGCGATCAATCTCCTGAAGCACCATCTCGCCAACGCGTCAGCTGCAGGCGAGATCGAGGTGGTGGATTTCAATCCCTGGTGGTTCCGGGGAGAGGAGGCGCTGGTGCTCGCCTTCTTCCGCGAACTCTATTCAGCTACGAAGCCCAGTCTCGGTAACAAGGCTAAGAAGATCCTCCCCAAGCTCGGCGCGCGCCTGCTCAACGCGGGCGGGGCTGTTGCCCCGATCGCGGACGCCGCCGGTGCTGCCGGCGCCGGCGCCATTGCCTCGGGCGTAATGGGATGGCTGGGTGGCATGATCGAGGACGGTGAGAGCGTCGAGAAGCTGCACGCGGAATTGGGGGCAGCGCTGGCGAAGCAGCCCAAGCGGTTTGTCGTGATGATCGACGATATCGACCGTCTCGCGCCGGACGAGGCGCTCGCGATGTTTCGAATGGTGAAGTCCGTCGGACGACTGCCCAACGTGATCTACGTCCTGTCCTTCGATCGTGAACTCGCCGAGCGGGTGGTCGCCGAGCGCTTCCCGTCGGAGGGGCCACACTATCTCGAGAAGATCGTGCAGGTGGCCTTCGAGTTGCCCGCTCCGATCGCCTCCGACGTACACCGGATCCTTGTGGCGAACATAGACGTGATCGTCGGCGGGATCGGTGACAAGCGCCTGGTCCATGTGATGAACATGTTCCACGCTGCGGTCGCGCCCGAGATACGGACGCCGAGGGATGCCACCCGGTATACCAACGCGTTGAGCATCACCTGGCCCGCGGTGGAAGGCGAGGTCGATCTCGGCGATTTCTTAGCCATCGAGGCGATGCGCCTGTTCCAGCCCTCCATCTACCGGGCGATCCGCGACAATCAGTCACTGGTCTGCGAGGCAACCCGAGACCACTTCGAACGTAACGAGGGCACCGAGCGGCTCGATGCAATCCTGCTGCCGAATATTGAGAATCCGAAGCGCTATCGCGACGCGCTAGTCCGCCTCTTTCCACGGCTCGATTCGATCTGGGGCAACACGATCCATGGTGGTGGCGACCGGCACGACAAGGATCGCAGGATCGCATCTAGCAAGTATTTTCAGACCTACTTCCGCATGTCCATCGATCCGGACGCCATATCCAAGGAGGAATTGACCAAGGTGCTGGAGCATGCGTCCGACGAGGAACGGATCTCCACATTATTGAAGTCGGCCGTCACGCAGTCACGGCGCGATGGAACCACGCGAGCGATGGCATGGCTCGACGCTCTGATATCTCATGGCGATGAAATCCCGATCGCAGCTGCGGAGCCCTTCCTCCGCGCGGTGTTCTCAGCCGCGGCTGAAGTGAATGTCGATGCCGATCAGGCAAGGGGATGGTCCATCGGCAACAACCTTCTGCGCATTCGCTGGCTGCTGAACCGTGTGCTGATGGATCGGACATCGCTGGAGGAGCGATCACGGATCCTGCTCGCCGCCGTCAGGGATGCTCCGCTCGTCTGGCTTGGCAGCCTGACCGCATCGGCATGGGAACAACGACATCCCACAGAGGAGGGTAAGCAACCCAAGGAAGAGGACGCCTGCCTGCTGACTGACGCCGACACCAACGCAATACGCGATCTCTTCCTTCAGCGGATCACAATTGCGGCATCTGACGGGTCCCTGATCAGGATGCCGGACCTGCTTCGACCCTTGTATCTCTGGCGACACTTTCTCGATGATGACGCCTCTCTCAGGGAGTGGATGGCCAAACTGATCGAGGAGGACGAATCGCTAGTCATGCTTGCCCGCGAATTCACTTCCCACTCTTGGGGACAGAGTTCGGAGGATCTGGTTTCCGTGCGTTCCGACCGGGCATCCGTGTCAGGTCTAGACGCTTTCATGGATCCGGATAGGTTTCGCGCGAACCTTGTCGCGCTAAAACCGCGGCTTGAGCAGGATTCAGTGGAGGCTGAAACCGTTGGTCGATTCCTGAAGGCTTGGGAGTATCGAGACGAACATGGTGACTGGTAACGCTGGACGCGATCGTGCCGTTCAACGGCAAGATTGAATGGCCGGATAACGGCACAGGAACTCCAGCGTAAGCGGTGCCATGATCTCGCGCGCGGCTGTGGGGAAGGCATTGATGCGCAAGGTTCCAGAAGGCACTTCCCGCTGCGATCGCACAGTCTCCTTCGCCTCGTGAATGTCCTGCAACGCAGGGCCGAAGTGGTAGGGCAAGACCAAGTTCTCGCTCTCAAAGGAAGGTTTCCCCTCTCTTGCCGGCTCGGGCGCCACGCCTGAGGTAAGAGATCACGCCGCTCAGGAAGGGCTTTCATAGATTTCGGCATAGTCGGCTTTCACGCAGTTGATTCCGACCCCTTCAAGGAAAAAGATCTTGCCGGCCTCGGACGTGTCGTCGACCTCGGGGGTATAGACATAACAGGCGGGATGGGCGCGCTCTTGTTTCGGCCATCGGGGGCAGGCCGCTGATCCCGTGAGCGGACATTCTGACACGAGCTTCTGACATCTGTGGACCCTCAGGAAGCCATTCATTGTTCTGAGTGTCACAACCGACCGGGTTGCGACGCCAGCCCGACTCTTGTCTTTCGTGGACCTTACAAATGCCAGAATCCCGTGTCTGGGGCGGGGCAGACCGGCTCGCAGACGTTGCGGGAGTTGAACGGAGCCGAGCGAATGCGCTGCGGGCTGGGCGTGCCCAACTCAGTTCGAAATCGGCCGGCCGCGGCGTGGAAGTCGTGGCCCGAGTGTCCGATCCTCCGCCGCTGCCAGCGCATCGAAGTCTAGGATGAAGGAGATAGGTGTTTCGTTCAGCCAGATCTGCGCATCACCAAGGAGATCGACCAACCCGGCCTGCTCTGCCGCATATTCATCTAAGGGCCCGGCGGGCAATGCCACCTTGATGGCGTTCACGCCGGCCACCTGACCATTGACCACGAACCGATCGAACAATTCGCCAAACACGGCGCGTGCAATAATCAAGTAGCGGATGAGCGGCATGACCGAACTTCGAATCTCCTCATCGGAAACCGGCTTCGCGTCGATCGGCACGGTAACGAAGCAGGTCTTGTCCTCGGTGTTGAAAGCGACGCTGGTACACGGGATGTCGCGCTCGGCGCACTGCAGGAACAGGATCTTGCCCAGCAGGTCGAGGCGCTCCGCCTGAGGGATGGTCTCGATAGTCTGGAGGTCTTTCAGCTTGTCGCCAAGCGACGCGCCCAGCGCCAGCCTCTCCTCGCGTTTGAGCACATGATAAACAAATTGATCGGTTACGTCGCGCCCGCTGGCTAGGTCGACGCTATCGATCCCATAGATCTCGACGGCGGCATCGATCGACATAACCAGTTCGATAAGGGCGATGACGTGACTGTGCAGGTCATCATGACTCCATCGCCGTGATTCCACGATCGGCGCCAATCCGCGCTTGATATTGCGAAATAGGATCGAACCGGGCTCGTAAAGCACTCCTTCGCTGCCCGTATGGGACAGTGCATTGCGGACGATCGGATCATAGCCTTCGAGCAAATTCGCCGGTCCGCCCGATTGCCTGATCCGCGATTGCACCATCTCGGCCTTGCTGCGCTCCTGCGCGCCGAGATTGCTGGTTTCGATATCGACGAACGAGCCCTCAATGAAGGCATAGGTCGCGACGAGCAGCGTCATGTACGGGTCGAACACATCCGACACCAGCGGCCGGTAGACCTTGGTTGCGATGTGCGCGGCATCATCCGTGGAATAAGCTTCGATCTCATTGGTGCGAACAATGTCGTCGATGATGCGCATGACCTGGTCGTGCAGCCGCCGCTTGATACCGACCCAAGGGAAGAAGACCTTGGTGAGATAGGCTGCGCGACCGTGCTCGCAGGCCTCGTGCATGATCAGCAGCAAATATTCGACTGTCGCAAGCCGACGTGGCGGATCGTACGAAAAGGCGACCTTGCGCCACAGCGCCTTCTTGGTTTCCTCGTCGAGCCCCGTTTCATCGCGCACCAGCAAGAGGCTGTCCGGGTGGAGGCGTTCGAGGATCGATAGGATTTCGTTCGGCGTAATCGTGATCGGGTATTGCACCAGTTGGAACTCCCTATGCGGCCAAAATGAGGTTCGTTTCGGGAAAGCGCAAGAAACCAGGCGCGTATGCCGATAATCGATCCTAGCAGGGTGATGTCTTCACCTACTCGAACTGGCCGGCGGGTGCTGTAACGGGGGGAACTAAGTTTGCTTAGGCAGGCGGTTGCTTGATGGTGTAGCCAACTCAGTTATAGTGAGCAGGCGGCGTCAATAGAAAATAGCGATTGGCTCCGAAAGGGGGCTTAATTGATGGCGACTGCGCAGCCTAAATCTGCTTTCGAGACTGTTCTTGAGTGGTCGTCGAATAGGCCTGCGTGGCAGCGGGACGCGCTTCGCCGTATCGTCGCAAAAGGAAAGTTATCAGAAGACGACAAGGCGGAACTGGTTCAGCTCTGTTTAAAGGGCCAAGGCGCAGATGACATTGCCTTAGAAGCGGTACCGCTAACTGCCGCGCATATACCGGCAGCGGCAACGGCTGGTTCGGCGATCACCCTAACATCCATAGCCCAAGTGTCCGGGGTTAACCGTCTCGCGGTCGGTCAAACGCTTCCCTTTGCCCCGCTCGGCATCACCGTTGTTTATGGGGATAATGGTGTCGGCAAGTCGGGTTACGCCCGTATCCTCAAGCGTGCCTGTCGTGCGCGCTTCGTTGGCGATCTGCTTGCCAATGCCTTCGATCCCGCGGCCGCAGGCGTCGCATCAGCGGCGATTACCTATAGCGAGGGGACAACCCCGGCCGCGCCAATAGCATGGGTCAACGATGGCAAGCCGCACCCCGTACTGTCGGCGGTAAGCGTCTTCGACCGAGACTGCGCCACCGTCCATGTCCGTAACGAAAACGAGGTCGCTTTCCGCCCGTTCGGACTCGATGTGCCGGATGAGTTGGCCGCGGCGTGTCAGGCGGTGAAAGAGGCCTTGAACGCTGAGCAAACGCGGCTGAAGGGCGCGCAGGACGCAGTTTTTCTCCAACCCACCTTCAGCGCCGACACTCCTGTCGGCAAGGTCCTATCAAACCTGAAAGCCAACACGAAGCTGGCACCGCTCGAGGCGATGGCTCAGCTTTCGGAAGACGAAGAGGGTCGGCTCGCCCAGCTTAATGAGGACTTAGCGCGCGATCCCCTTCGCGCCGCGGCCGAGCAGCGCGCCGCCGCACAGGCCCTGCAGCGTTTTGCCGACGACTTGGCAGTCACGCTCGCCAAGACAGCAGATGAGCCGCTTTCAGGCTTACTGGCCCTAGCTGAGGACGCGCGCGATAAGCGTGCTGCCGCGAAGCTGGCAGCCCAAACCGCGTTCGGCGACGCCGTAATCCCAGGTGTAGGCGAAAACATCTGGCGCGCTCTTTGGGAAGCGGCGCGCCGCTACTCGGTCGAGGTGGCCTATCGTGGGCAGCCGTTTCCACCCAACACGGCCGACGCGCATTGCGTGCTGTGCCTACAGACGCTGCCAGAGGATGCGTTGGCCCGGATGGGCGCGTTCGAGCGCTTCGTGCAGGCTGATACAGAGAAGGTAGCCGGCGAAGCGGAGCGTGATTTTCAGACGGCGCTACGCGCACTTGAGGCCGCGCCGATCCGCATCGCCGCCTTTCCGCTGCGTCGTCAGCTTACGCTTAAATCGAAAGCAACGGGGGCAGCTGTGCTGCGCGCGCTCGCCGCAGCGCGACTGCGCCGGCGCATCGCGCTCGATAGCGTGCATGAGACCGGCACGGTTCACATGCCCGATGCCGCCCCCGATCCGGTGTCGGCGGTGCGCCAAGTGGTGAGTGATATGCAGCGCTACGCCGGCGAACTGACGGCCGCGGCCGATCCCACCGGTCGCAAGGTGCTGGAAGACGAACGTAATGCCCTTCACGACCGTAAGGCGCTCAACGTGCTTTTGCCAAAGGCGCGCTTGGAGATCGATCGCCTCGTGCAACTCGCTCGATTGTCGAAGTGTTTGACCGAGACAACCACCCATGCGGTCACCTCCTTGGGCAACGGCATCGCCGATCAGGTCATCACACCGCGCATGCGCGATCGCTTTCAAGAGGAAGTCCAAAAGCTGGCAGCTAGCCGCGTGCGGGTCGATATCGTCCGCTCCGGCGGGAAATATGGATCGCCGCAATATCAAGTGAAATTGTTCGCCAACGATCGGGCGAAGGTCCATTCCGTGCTGAGCGAGGGCGAGCAAACCTGCGTCGCCTTGGCCGTTTTCCTCGCCGAGCTGGCAACAGCCGGCCATGCGTCATGTCTGGTGTTCGACGATCCAGTGTCGTCCTTGGATCATCGTTGGCGCCGCAAGGTGGCCGAGCGCCTGATCGAAGAGGCCGCCGTTCGCCAGATCGTCGTGTTCACGCACGATCTGGTGTTTCTCAACGATCTACAAACCCTAGCGCGCCAGCGCCGCGTTCCGACCAAAGAGATTTCCCTGACACAGACTGCCGCCGGTGCCGGCGTGGTCCATGAAGGACTCCCTTGGGCAGGACAGAAAATTCCCGAACGTTTGGACAATCTTGAAAAGGATGCCCGTGCCGCGCGCCTACTGTACGAGGCCCACGACGATGACGGCTATGCCGCTGCTGTAGCCAATTTTTACAACCGTCTGCGAAGTACTTGGGAGCGTGCTCTTGAGGATCGAGCTTTTTGTAACGTCATCAACCGGCATCGCGACTACATCGACGCAAAGAACCTCAAGCGCGTGACTGTTCTTACCGAAGCCGATACGGCATCTTGGGCTGCAGGCTTCAAAATCTGCTGCGATATCACCGATGCCCATGATCCTTCACGAGGACGCAATGCATCACCTCCGCCGCCCGACGATCTGCTGAAACACGTTGGGGAACTGAAGGATTGGGCAGAAAACTTGCGGATTCGCCAGGCAGCAATTGCCTAATCCGGCGCTCCGGACAGAGCATCTGCTGAAACTGTGTCAAAACCGAGCGGTTTTGACACGCTCCCGGATAGCCGCTTTTCACCTCTGCCGACTCAAAGCTGCCCGTGAGCAAGCGGCCCGCGCTGTGGTTCTGCGCTGAAGATCGGCCGATCGCGGATGTCGGCTTCCATGACAAAACCGGCCATTCGACGCACTCCTCACGAACGGCAGGAAAGTCCCTGCCTCAGTCGTTCATACTCCGCCTTCCCGATGAATGGACTGCGGACAAGGGGTTTCGAACGGTTTGATCATTAAGCCATAGCCTTGCAACGATTGCGCTTGCCAAACAACAGCGAATGCCGAAAGAATCTTGGCAATGCGCACTGATATCGACCATCTTCCTGCGGCCAAGCAGCGCGAGCTTGAGCGCATCGTCGAGGTCATTTTCGAAGAATTTCGTGACGCGATCGGGAATGCCACCGGGCCTCGCAAGGGCGCGCGCATCCTCAAGATCGTGCTGTTTGGGAGCCACGCGCGGGGCGACTGGGTCGATGCGCCACTGTCGGCAAACCAGTACAAGTCCGACTACGATATCTTCATCATCGTCAGCCAGAAGGAACTGACCGACCGGGCGGCATACTGGGCCAAGGCCGAAGAGCGGCTGATCCGGGCCTACACGATCGAGAAGACGCTGCGCACGCCGGTCAATTTCATCGTCCATTCGCTGCACGAGGTGAATGACGGCCTCGCCCATGGCCGCGTCTTCTTTATGGAAGTCGCCAAGGACGGGATTGCGCTCTACGAGACGGACGGTAGCGAACTGGCGACGCCCAAGCCAAAGACACCCCAGCAGGCGCTGACGACGGCGAGAGAGTATTTCGAAGAGCATGTCGCCAGCGCGGCAGAGCAACTCGAGATCTATAAATTTTGTATGGAGCGACGCAGCTGGAAAAAGGCCGCTTTCAATCTGCATCAAGCTGTTGAAGGTCTATATCAGGGCCTGCTCCTCACCCTGACCTTCTACGCGCCCCACAACCACAACATCGCCTTCCTGCGGTCGCTGGCCGAAGGGCTGGATCGCCGCCTCTACGGCATCTGGCCAGAAGCCACACGTCGCGAACGCGCCATGTTCCAGAAGCTGAAAGAGGCTTACACCAAGGCCCGCTATTCCCGGCACTACCGGATCAGCACGGAAGAACTGGCATGGCTCGGTGAACGGGTCGAGGAACTTGGCCGCGTCGTCCATCAGGTCTGCTCGGAACGGATCGCGGAACTGGAGGCCGCCGCCGGGAAATAGCGATTCCGCCCGCCGTCTTGTCCGGCCCCCTCCTTTCTGGCATATTCGACGGCACGGGATGGAAGGACTGGCGGCCATCTCGAGGATAATCCTGCCAGGCATCATGTAGGTCCGGCCGCCAAGGTCGGGCAGTTGCTGCAAGCCGCGATGGCGGCGCACAGTGGACACCGCTTGCACTATCCGCGCCCGAATGCGCGGATCGCCGGTGTGCGAGCTGCAAATGACACCCCCTACCGACGTTTACGCGCGCGAAGTGGTGATGGCGCGCGTCAACCATTTGGTCCGGCGCAAACAGAACGAGATCGAACGCATCGCGCGGATCATCCGCGCCTGTTTCGAGCCCGAACGAGTTCAGGCACCCCAGCCGGGGAAGATCAGGCGAATCATCCTTATCGGTCCCTATGCGCGCCGATCATGGTACGAAGATCGGCATACGATCCAGTTCTCGGACTATGAATTCTGGATCGTCGTCAACCATCCTGTCTTCAAGGATGAGCGCTGCTGGCAGCGGGCGCGCGATGTCATCGACAGCGAACTGTGCAATCGTTGCGCGGTCGATATCGATGTATTCTCCAAGGCCGACATCCGCATCGCCAGGATCGAGCGCGACACCTTCATCCTCGATCGCATCGAGGCGGGCATCACGCTCTACCGCGCCTCGCGCGACGCGCCCCTGAATGAACGCGAACGTCGGGAGGCAAGGCAATGACCCCCTCCCGTTCCCCGGCTGCCTTCGAGGCACTTTACCGGGCAGAATATGCGCGGGTCCTGCGTTTCTTCCGAAAGCGGGTGGGAGGGGACGATGCCCCCGACCTCGCGCAGGAGGTGTTCGTGAAGCTGTTTGCTGCGGGCGTTGTCGAACACATCGAGAATCCGCCAGCCTATCTCACCCGATGCGCGCGCAACCTTCTTATCAGCCACGCGCGTCGCAGGGCGTCGGCACACATCGTCACCTGTCCCATCGACGAAGGCCGGGATGCACCGGCGCCTCCCGAGCAGCCCTGGAGAATCGAGGAGGGAGACATCCGGAGGGTCTATCGACGGACACTGCTGGCCATGCCACGCAAGACCCGCCGCATCTTCCTCATGCACCGCCTGAAATGCATGACCTATGCGGAGATCTCCGCGCAGGTCGGCATCGGCTACAGTGGCGTCGAATATCATATGACGCGCGCCCTGGCACGGTGCCGCAGGACGGCTTCTGTGCATCGATTGTAGAATGGCTTCCTAAGCTCACGATTGAGCGCCGCCAGCGGCGCACCCTTTCCACAGTTCCGGAGGGAGAAAGAGGCTCTGCCTCTCTCTCCCTGCAAGGTGCCGCTTTGAGGCCGTGGCTCGCTTCGCTGCGCCCGCGCCACCCCCGGCACCGGACCTTGCCCCCACTCTCTCCGCCCCTCGCCGCCCCTGGCTGAAACCGTGGAGCGGCGGCGACATCGCCAAGTCCGGTCAGGCTCGCCCCTTGCGCGCCACCGGCCAGCCCTACCGTGGCATCAACGTTCTTCTTTTGTGGATAGAGGCGCAGGCATCCGGTTTCGTCAGCCCGTCATGGATGACCTACAAGCAGGCGCAAGCCTTGGGCGCGCAGGTGCGCAAAGGGGAGCATGGCGCAACCGTGGTCTATTATGGCGACAGCACCAAGACCGTGCATGACGATGCCAGTGGGGAGGATCGGGAACAGGGCTTCCGTTTTCTGAAGACCTATACCGTGTTCAACGTGGCGCAGATCGACGGCTTGCCCGAACGATTCCATATCATACCGGAGCCCGCGCCGGAGATGGAGCGCATCGAAGCCGCCGAGACATTCTTTGCCAGCATCCCCGCAACCGTGAACCATGGCGGCGACAAGGCCTATTACATCCCATCAGCCGACCGCATCCAGCTTCCACCTTTCGTCGCCTTCCATGATGCCCACGGCTATTTCGCCACGAGGGGGCATGAAACTGTCCATTGGACTCGGCACAAGAGCCGCCTTGATCGCTCATTCGGGCGCGAGAAGTGGGGAGATGAAGGGTATGCACGGGAGGAGTTAGTAGCGGAATTAGGCGCTGCCTTCCTGGCCGCCGATCTTGGGCTTTGTATCGAGCCGCGCCCCGATCATGCCAGCTACATCGCAAGCTGGATCAAGGTGCTGCAAAACGACACCCGCGCCATCGTGCAAGCCGCCGCCCATGCCGAACGCGCCGTTGCCTATCTGCACCAACTGGCGCCCACAAAAGCGATCGAGAAAGCGGCGTAGATTATTTTGATGAGGCCGCCCCAAGAAGGGGCGGCCCCTTCGCTTGTCCCATTCACCAACCCCATGCGCGGGCCGCTCCCTTCGATCGCGGCTAATTGGTTTCAGGCAGCAAGCGTTGATATCGAAGCCCGCTTTCCACCCGCACGCGGCGCGACGGAAATCTTCACCCGAACGTCCCGGTTGAGCCGGTCGAGGATCCGTAACAGCCGGTCGATGGTGAATCGCTCCAGTTTGACTTGGCGGATACGCGAAAAATCGGCGGCCGATATGCCGGTGCGCGCTTCGGCATCCCGAACCGTCAGCCGCTCGGCATCGAGCGTTTTGACGATTTCAGCGGCAAGGATCGCACGAAACTGCCGAATGCTGGCATCGGGCTGATCGAAGTCGGCAAAGACATTGCCCGAACCGCGAATCAGTTCGAAATCGTCATCATGGTCAGCCATCGAGCATCTCCTTCAGCCGCTTGATCCGCTCGCGCACGAGATCGATCTCGTGGCGCGGCGTCGCAATTCCCTTGGTCGATTTCTTCTGGAAGGCATGAACCACCCAAATGTCGTCGCCCATTTGTAGCGCATAGACGACCCGAAAGGCGTCGCCGCGCTCTTTGATCGCCAATTCCCACACACCGGCACCCAGACCGGCAAGCGGCTTGGCAATGTCCGGCGTTCCGCCATCGGCGACCACGGTCAGGGCATCCAATGCCCGATCCATGGCACGCGCAGGGAACGCCTCAAAATCTCTTCGCGCCGCCTTGATCCAAGAGACAGTGCGGAGCGTGTTACGTGATTTCGCCATATGTAGTCAAATCTGCCAACAAGGTCAATCCGCGTGCAGCATCATGCCGCCGCTGCAAATGGCGAGGTGCTGACCAGCACTTCCACGGCTTTCAGCTTATGTTCGGGCGCGAGATGGGCATAGCGCAGCGTCATCGCATAATCGCTATGCCCAAGCAGTTCGCGCACGGTGTTGAGATCGACCCCGCCCATTACCAGCCGCGAGGCGAAATGGTGGCGCATGTCGTGCCAGCGGAAGGCGGTGATGCCCGCATCCTTGAGCAAATGCCGCCACGAGAAATTGACGCGATCAAACCGCTGGCCCGCGTCGTTGACAAAAACCAGCCCGTCGGTGCTTTCCACTTGCGCGCGCCAGCCCTGCAAAACGAACATGGCCTCGCGATTGAGCGGAATATGGCGCGTTCGCCGCGATTTCGCGGTCGCACCCGTCACGGTCAGAATACGCCGGTCGAGATCGACATTAGCCCAGGTGAGATCGAAAAGTTCGCCGCGACGGCAGCCCGTGTTGATCGAGAGCAGAATCAGCGGCTTCACATGGTCGGTAAAGGCCAGCTGCCGCAGGCTCGGCAGCAATTCATACCCGCGTTCGCTCCGCCAACGGTTAGCCGAATCGCGCTCAGCGCAGCGGCGCTCTTCGCGAGCATCGAGCGCCGCTCGCAAGCGGGCCTCTTCGTCGTAGGAGAGATAGCGAACTTTGGGGCAATTGTCGGTGCGCGATTTCTTGACCTTGGCGAGTGGATTGGTCCCAAGCAATTCCCATTCCACCGCGCGGTTGAACGCGGCCTTGATTGAGGAAACATCCCGGTTGATGGTTTCGAGGCTCAACCCGCGTTCGACCTCGCCTCCACGCCAGCGTTCGACATCCAGAGCGGTGATTGCATCAAGGCGCTTGTCCAGCAGGACCTTGAACGCGGTCGCAAGCCGGTTGAGGTTTTGCTTATGCGCTTTTTGATTGGCCCTGGCCCAAAGCCCATAGTCGCCATCGAGAAAAGCGCGGAAGGTCGGCACCTCCCGCTTGGGCTTACGAGCTTCGATAGGATCAATGCCGCGATAGACTTCAGAGAGTATGACGCGGGCGCTTTCGCGGGCCTCGGACAAACCCACCGCATCGGCCCTGCCCAGCCACACCCGCTTGCCCCGCGCATATTCGCAATAGAATGACTTCACACCGGCGGGCGTTACGCGCAGGATCAAGCCTTTCAGCCGGGCATCCCTATAATCTTTGACCTTAACCGATATGGGAAACTTATCGACCATGGATTGTGTCAAAGCAGTTCGCATTATTCCGGCCTCGCCTGCCAAAAATTAAATCCCGAATCGTATCGTTCTGGTGGTGCACTGGTGGTGCAACTTGTTGCAACAGAGCGGAACATAACGGGACAATCTGCACCACCAGAGATGTCAGCAGACTGGCAGAAAAGACCCCATTTTTCAAGGTTTATCGTTTAATTTCGGAGCATTAGGAACCATCAAAAAGGCGGGCTGGGGGTGTGGGGGTCGGAGGTTCGAATCCTCTCGTCCCGACCAAGATTTTCGGAAAAGCGGCCGTCCGGGGGACGGACGCCCGAAAGTCTCCCAAGCGCAAGCGCGGGAGGCCATCAAGCATTTCCAATAATGACGTGAGTCGGCCGTAAAGCCGGCCGCTTTGTCGTGCCTGCAGGCGCACAGACACCTGCGCGCACCGCGCACCGCATATTTCTCGCTGTCCTACAACAAACCATATGGGATAAATGATTCGCCTCTTTCCTGACTGGAGGCGAATATGGACATTCACGACCTGATCGACGAGGTCATCGCCCGCGAAGGCGGCTACAGCAATCACCCTGCCGATCGCGGCGGCCCGACCAACATGGGCATCACCTTGGGCGTGGCGCGCGCCAATGGCTATGCCGGCGAGATGCAGGCGATGCCGCGTGCCATGGCGGAGGGCATCTACCGCCGCCTCTATTGGGACCGGCCCGGCTACGCCTTCGTCGCGGAGATGAGCTGGCCGATCGCGGCGGAACTGTTCGACACCGGCGTCAATATGGGCGTCGCGACCGCGACCGGCTTCCTCCAGCGCGCGCTCAACGCGCTCAACCGCAACCAGCAGGACTATCCCGATATCAAGGTGGACCGGGCGATCGGCGCGCGGACGCTGGCCGCCTTGCGCGCGTTCCGCACCTTGCGCGGCGCGTCCGGCGACAAGGTCCTGCTCAAGGCGATGGAGGCGTTGCAGGGCGAACGCTATGTCGCCTTGGCGGAGCAGCGCCCAGCCAACGAAGCCTTTCTCTACGGCTGGCTCGCCAACCGGATCGGTTAAGGGAGGGGATAATGCAGCAGGACACCGACCCCGACTCGACCGATCCCTGGGCAAGGCGCGCGCGGCCCGCCTTTCTTTACGTCATGTATGCGCTGCTGCTCTGGTCGGTGCCAATGGGGCTGGTCGCGGGCATCCATCCGGCCACGGCGGCGGCGATCATCGCGGGGATGCGCGCCTATCTGGGCGCGCTCCCCGAACCGCTCTACGCGCTCTTCGGCACCGGTTATCTGGGCTATACCGCCGCGCGCGCCTGGGGCAAGGCGAAGGGGCTGGAACGCTAACGGAGAAGGGCGCGGCCTTGAGAAGCGAGGCCGCCGCCCCGCCCTATCATACAAGCATGAGAGGGGCCGCCGGGTCAAAGCCCGACGGCCCATCATGTGCATGGTCAGCGGCCGGAAGCACCGCCCAAGGAAAACGGATTGTCGCGCTATCGTCCGCCCGGAGACACGGCCTGTCTATTGGCGCTCACAGTCTCTGGTGAAGGGATCGACGCTAAGGCGTCGCTCAGCGGCGCGTTTCCCGAATGGACTGAACCGACCCCAATGCTGAACCATGAGACATCGGATCACCTCCTTTCGCTAGTTGAAGCCCGCGTGACCGGCTTCGAGTGTACCCTCTGATCGGCCACGAGACGGACTGTGAATCAGACGAGAGACATGATCAAGACTTGTAATTTTCTTTTTTCGAATCATAATTTCGCGTCCTGCTTCGGCGCCGATCACGCCAAGCGGTTCAACCCCGGCAATCCTCGATGACGCGCGATATTTCGGCCCAAGCCGGGACGATCAACGGCGGCTGCCCGGCCGCCTCCACCGCGATCTTGCCGCGGCTATAGGCAAGCTGGTCGAGGCCGGTATCAGATGCAGCGCGAAAAGCGACCAGATGCGGCACCGCGCCACCGGACGCCGTCGCCGGCCAGCTCGCTGCGCCATAGCTGGTCCGCACGATCAGCGCGCCCTGGCCACCCCCGGCCCCAACCGCCGCCCGCGCCAGGCTGACCCGGCGGCTGGCGCGGTCGCAGCGCAGCGTCAGTTGCGCGTCCGCTATGCTCGAACCGAATGTCGCGGACGCCCCCGCCGCTTCGGCGCGATATGTCCAGTTGCCCGGCGCGACCGGCCGATATTGCCATTCCGTTGCGACCGGCGCGGGCTGCGCCTGGGGCGCAGGCGTCGGCGCAGGCCGGACGGGTCGCCCCGCCACGGGCGCTGGCGCAGGGCGCGCCACCGGCCGGTCGGCGCCGGGGCCGACGCAGGAGCCAAGCAGGATCAGAAAGGGCGCGAGCGCGGCGAAGGATGGGATGAGACGCATAGCCTTCCATGCCGGACGCTTGCCGGACGCTCAACCCGAAAAGGGTCGAGCCGCCGAACCGCTGCGTCCGGCCGCATGGCAATTGACTATTTTCCGCCGAATCGCTAATGGCCCCCTTCCCCTGAACGTGGCGAGCGGCGGTGCTTTTGGCACTGGCCGTCTTTTTTGCGTCCCGGGGTTATGTAATTGGCCGTTTTTCCTCGCCAGGGAAAACCGGCTCGGACGCTTTGAGATAGGGACGACTCCGGTCGGCCCTGTGGAGCAGGAGACACTATTACCATGGCACGTATTGCGGGTGTTAACATCCCGACCAACAAGCGCGTGATCATCGCGCTGACCTACATTCACGGCATCGGTCGCAAGACCGCCGTCGACATCGCCGACAAGCTGGGCATCGATCACAGCCGCCGCGTGCAGGACCTGTCCGACGCCGAAGTGCTGCAGATTCGTGAAACCATCGACGCCGACCTGTCTGTCGAGGGCGACCTGCGTCGCGAAACCGCGATGAACATCAAGCGCCTGATGGATCTGGCCTGCTATCGCGGCCTGCGTCATCGCAAGGGCCTGCCGGTCCGCGGCCAGCGCACGCACACCAATGCGCGCACCCGCAAGGGCAAGGCGAAGCCGATCGCTGGCAAGAAGAAGTAAGTAAGGCGCCGGGAAAACGGTCCGGGGGACTGTTTTCAGCCTTACTCCGCCGGAGGCAGCCATCGACAAGGCGCGGCCTAGGCCTAGCAGATTTTGTAGGAAGAACTCAAAATGGCACGCGAACCCCAGCGCATTAAGCGCCGCGAACGCAAGAACATCTCGGCCGGCGTGGCCCACGTCAACGCCAGCTTCAACAACACCATGGTGACCATCACCGACGCCCAGGGCAACGCGATTTCGTGGTCCTCGGCCGGCATGATGGGCTTCAAGGGCAGCCGCAAGTCGACCCCGTACGCCGCCCAGGTGTGCGCCGAAGACGCTGGCCGCAAGGCCGCCGAACATGGCGTCCGCACGCTCGAAGTCGAAGTGAAGGGCCCCGGTTCGGGCCGTGAATCGGCTCTGCGCGCGCTGCAGGCCGTCGGCTTCCACATCACCTCCATCCGCGACGTGACGCCGATCCCGCACAATGGCGTGCGTCCGTCCAAGCGTCGCCGCGTCTAACAGCGGCTGAGCGATATGCGGGCGGCGGACGCGCCGCCCGTTACCCGTCTACATCGGCCGCAACGTCCTGTCGGGTCCAGGATGATAAGCGTTTCGGCCACATCCCCAGGGGAATTACATGACTGTCAACATGAAGAACTGGCAGGAATTGAAGAAGCCCAACGCCCTCGAAATCAAGCCGACCAGCGACGGCAAGCGCAAGGCGACCTTCGTCGCCGAACCGCTTGAGCGCGGTTTCGGCCTGACGCTCGGCAATGCGTTGCGGCGGGTTCTTCTTTCCTCGCTCCAGGGCGCGGCGGTCACCTCGATCAAGATCGAGAACGTCCTGCATGAATTCTCGTCGCTGGCCGGCGTGCGCGAGGACGTGACCGACATCGTCCTCAACATCAAGCAGGTCGCGCTCCGCATGGAAGGCGAAGGCCCCAAGCGGCTGCAGCTTTCCGCCACCGGCCCGGCCGTGGTGAAGGCGGGCGACATCAGCGTCGTGGGCGACATCGAAGTGATGAACCCCGATCTGGTCATCTGCCATCTGGACCAGGGCGCGACGCTCAACATGGAACTGACCGCGGATGTCGGCAAGGGCTATGTCCCCGCCGTCGCCAACCGCCCGGCGGACGCACCGATCGGCCTCATTCCGATCGATGCGCTCTACTCGCCGGTCCGTCAGGTCGCCTACAAGGTGGACAACACCCGCGTCGGCCAGGAACTGGACTATGACAAGCTGTCGCTGACCGTCGAGACCGACGGCACCGTCACGCCGGAAGACGCGGTGGCCTATGCCGCCCGTATCCTGCAGGACCAGCTCCAGCTGTTCGTCCACTTCGAAGACGCGCTGCCCGCCGCCGCCCCTGCTGCGGGTCACACCGCCGCTGCGGCTTCGGAAGGCGAAAGCGACACCAACCAGATCAACCGCTATCTTCTCAAGAAAGTGGACGAACTGGAACTGTCGGTCCGCTCGGCCAACTGCCTCAAGAACGACAACATCATCTATATCGGCGATCTGGTCCAGAAGACCGAAGCCGAGATGCTTCGCACCCCCAATTTCGGCCGCAAGTCGCTGAACGAAATCAAGGAAGTGCTGTCGTCCATGGGCCTGCGCCTGGGCATGGACATCCCCGGCTGGCCGCCGGAAAATATCGAGGAAATGGCCAAGAAGCTCGAACAGGAGCTGCTGGGTTAAAGCCAGACTGCCGTTCGTTTCGAGCGAAGTCGAGAAACGGGAAGCTCGCGCAAGACGCTTCTCGCCACGCTCGAAGCGAACGGATGCTGGTTTATCGGGGTTTTGGGCGGCGCCCCTTATTCGCCGCCTGGTCTGGGATACCTTGCACGGTCCCTTAACGAACGAAGGAATGCATTATGCGTCATAGAGTTGGTCATCGTAAGCTGCAGCGCGCCACCGGTCATCGTACCGCCCTGCTGCGCAACCTCGCCGCGTCGCTCATCAAGCATGAGCAGATCCTGACCGGCGTCGCCAAGGCCAAGGAACTGCGTCCCTACGTCGAAAAGCTGATCACGCTCGCCAAGAAGGGTGGCCTGTCCAACCGTCGTCTGGCCGACGCCCGCCTGAAGGACGATGCGCAGCTCGCCAAGCTGTTCGAAGTCCTGGCCGAACGCTACAAGGACCGCAACGGCGGCTATACCCGCGTGATCAAGGCCGGCTTCCGCGCCTCGGACGCGGCGCCGATGGCGATCATCGAGCTGGTCGACCGCGACGTCAGCGCCAAGGGCCAGGACAGCGGTCCGGTCTTCAGCGCGGAAGACGAGCAGGAAGACGCCTGATCCGACCAGTCCCGCATTCAGGGACTGGCGCTTTACCAACAGGCCGTGGCTCTCTAGGGAGCCACGGCCTGTTGTCGTTTGGAAAAGAGTCGAAAGAGAGGATGCGCGTCGCTGCCCTGATCCTGCTGCCGCTGCTGCTGGCGGCCAGCCCCGCCGATGCGGGGCCGGAGGGCGCCGCCATCGATGCGGGCGGCCTGAAGGCGTCCGACGCCCTGCGCTATCCCGTCGCCAGGCGGCTCGACCTGGTCGAGGATCATTTCGGCGTGAAGGTCGCCGATCCCTATCGCTGGCTCGAAAACGACCTGCGCGCCGACCCTGCGGTGCGCGACTGGGTGGGCCAGGAAAATGCCCTCACCCGCCGCTATATCGACGACCTGCCCGGCCGCGAGGCGCTCAAGGGCCGGATGCAGGCGCTGCTCTCGCACGGCCGCTACACCGTGCCGCGCAAGGCGGGCGGCCGCTATTTCTATGGTTATAACAAGGGGCTTGAGAACCAGACCCCGCTCTATGTCCGCGAAGGGCTGAACGGCCCGCAACGGCTGCTGCTCGACCCCAATGACTGGGCGAAGGATGGCGCGAGCGCGCTGGCGGAATGGACCCCCTCCCCCGACGGCCGCACCCTTGCCTTCGCAGTGCAGGAGGCCGGCAGCGACTGGCGCACGCTCAAGCTGCTCGACGTCGATACCGGCAAAGTGCTGGACGACCGGGTCGAATGGGTGAAATTCTCCCAGATCGCCTGGGACGGCCAGGCAGCGGGTTTTTTCTACTCCCGCTTCGCCGCGCCCCAGGATGGCGAGGCATTCCGGTCGGCCAGCGAGGACCAGCAGCTCTATTATCACCGCATCGGCACCGCCCAGGCGCAGGACCAGCTCGTCTACGCCACGCCCGACCGGCCCGCGCTCAGCCACCAGGCGCAGGTGACCGGCGACGGCCGCTGGCTGATCATCAGTTCCTTTCAGGGCATAGACCCCCGCCGCGAACTCCATGTCGCGGAACTCACCGGCGGTCCGATCAAGCCTCGCCTGCTGGTCAAGGGACCGGCGCAGGACTGGCGGCTGATCGGCAGCAAGGGGACGACTCTCTTCTTCCTGACCGACGATCACGCCCCCCATATGCGGGTGGTGACGCTGGACGCATCGCGCCCGCGCCAGCGACCAAAGCCGTTGGTGCGCGAGCGGCCGGAGACGCTGGCCGGCGGGTCGCTGGTCGGCAACCGCATGATCCTGGCCTATATGAGCGACGCCCAGACCGTGGCCGAACTGGTCGAACTGGACGGGCGCAAGGTGACCGACGTGCCGTTGCCGGGCTTTGGCACCGCGGCGGGCTTTGGCGGGCGGGAAGGCGACCCCGAAACCTTCTTCAGCTTCTCCGGCTTCGTCACCCCGTCCAGCATCTACCGCTTCGACACCAGCAGCCTGCAAAGCCAGATCTTCGCCCAGCCCGACCTGCCCTTCGATCCCGATGCGTTCGGCATCGAACAGCGCCTCTACCCGTCGAAGGACGGCACGCTGATCCCGATGACGATCCTGCGCAAGAAGGCGCTGGCCGATCGCGCGATCGCCGCGCCGACCATCCTCTACGGCTATGGCGGCTTCAACATTTCGCTGACGCCCGGCTATTCGGCGACCCGCATGGCCTGGCTGGAACAGGGCGGCGCCTATGCCATCGCCAATCTGCGCGGCGGCGGGGAATATGGGAAGGCGTGGCACGATGCCGGCCGCGGCGCGAACAAGCAGAATGTCTTCGACGATTTCATCGCCGCGGCCGAATATCTGAAAGCCAACGGCTTCACCCCCCAGAACGGCCTCGCGATCGAGGGCCGCTCGAACGGCGGGCTGCTCGTCGGCGCCGTGGTCAACCAGCGGCCCGACCTGTTCGCCGCCGCGCTGCCGGCCGTGGGCGTCATGGACATGCTGCGCTTCGACCGCTTCACCGCGGGCCGCTACTGGATCGACGATTATGGATCGCCTGAAAAGGCGGCCGATTTCCCGCTGCTCTACGGCTATTCGCCCTATCACAACATATTGGGTGGAAAGGATTATCCCGCGATATTGGTGACCACCGCGGACACCGACGACCGCGTCGTCCCCGCCCACAGTTTCAAATATGCCGCCGCGCTTCAGGCCGCCGACCTTGGCGCCCGCCCCCGCCTGCTGCGCGTCGAAAGCCGGGCGGGCCATGGGTCGGGCAAGCCGGTCGACAAGCTGATCGACGAATATGCCGACAGCTATAGCTTCGCGGCCTATTCCACCGGATTGAAGATCAAGGCCAGGCCGGATTGATAGTCCCGCGGGGGACCGGCGAGGCCGGTGGATGGGCGCCACCGCCGTTCAGCCGCGCGACAGCCGATCGCGGCTATAGCCCCATTCATCGCATGGAGACGCAGGCATGATCGGGACCAAGACTCGCTGGATGACCGGGGCGCTGGTGAGCGCGGGGCTGCTGCTGGGCAGCGTCGGGACGGCCGAAGCCCGCCCGCGCTACGGCTATGGCGGCGGTGGCTGGGGCCATCAGGGCGGCTGGGACCGGCATCATCGCCGCGGCGACGGCTTCGGCCTGGGCGACGCGATCGGTGTCGCGGCGATCGTGGGCGCGGTGGCGATCGTCGCCAATTCCATGAACAAGGACAAAAGGGTTCGCGATCCGAACACCGGCGGCGAATATGACGCGCCCCCGCCCAGCAGCGGCACCGACTATGGCGCGGACGTCCGCGATGACGCCCCCGCACGCGACGACGCCGACTTCTCCGATATCGCGGGCGCCGGCGATGGGAACGGCGCGCTGACCGACGCCTGCGCGCTTGCCGCCCGCGACGAAGCGCAGGCGCGGGAGGGCGGCTATGCCGAGGTGCGCCACATGGAAACGCCGCTCGCCACGGCCGATGGCTATAATATCGACGGCTATGTCGAAACCCGCACCAGCTATCACGCCAATGACGGCGTCTCGCGCCGCTTCACCTGCGCGATGAAGAACGGCCGGGTGGCGGAAGTCTATCTCAGCCGTGACGTCGCGATGCGGTAAGCCGGGTCTGCCAGTCTCGGTCATGCGGCCGGAATGTCGGTTTCCTGCCATGCACTGCCTGCCAGCGGGATGGGCACTCGCCGCCCGTCTGGCACCATTGATGCAGGACCGGCACTTGGTGGCCGCCTCGTTGGCGCACCGGCGCGACCCGTCCGATATCCATCACTTACTCGACCATGGCTTCGCAGCGGCGTTTCAGCGACGATTGCTTCCCGACACTTAACAACATCGTGAACTTCGGCACCGTCGCCCTTGGCAACCCCCGCGCATCCCTATAGCCCCACCGCCATGTCCGCCCCGCCCCTGCCCCGCCGCAACGCCGCGATCGTCTTCATCCTCATCACGGCGCTGCTCGACGTCATGTCGATGGGGATCGTCATCCCGGTCCTGCCGCAGCTCATAGAAACGCTGTCCGGCTCCGACGCGGCCGCGGGCATGTGGAACGGCCTGTTCGTCGCGCTGTGGGCGGGGATGCAGTTCGTCTGCTCGCCCCTGATCGGTTCGCTGTCCGACCGCTTCGGGCGGCGACCGGTGATCCTGATCTCGGTCGCGGGCCTGTCGCTCGACTATGTGCTGATGGCGCTCGCACCCAATCTCTGGTGGCTGGCATTGGGCCGCATCCTGGCAGGCATCACCTCGTCCAGCTTCACCTCCACCTTCGCCTATATGGCCGACATCACCCCGCCCGAAGAGCGCGCCAGGGGCTATGGCCTCATCGGCGCGGCCTTCAGCGCCGGCTTCGTCGCCGGGCCGCTGCTGGGCGGCGTGCTGGGTGAAATTTCCCACCGCGCGCCCTTCTGGGCCGCCGCCGCCCTGTCCGGCCTCGCCTTCCTCTACGGCCTGTTCGTCCTGCCCGAATCGCTGATGCCGGACAAGCGCATGGCGTTTAGCTGGCGTCGCGCCAATCCCTTCGGCGCGCTGCGCCTGCTGCGCTCGCACCCGGAACTGTCCAGCCTCGCCGTCGGCAATTTCCTGCTCTATTTCGCCCATCACATCTTCTCCGCCATCTTCGTCCTCTATGCCGGCGATCGCTACGGCTGGGGCGCATGGCAGGTGGGCGGCCTGCTGGCGCTGGTGGGCCTGCTCGACATGGCCGTGCAGGGGCTGCTGGTGGCCCCGGTGGTCAAGCGGCTGGGCGACCGCACCACCATGGTGGTGGGGCTGTGCTTCGGCGCGATCGGCGTCGCGGCCATGGGCCTCGCCCCGACCGGCTGGCTGTTCATCGCCGCCATGTTCCCCAATGCGCTCTGGGGCCTCGCCATGCCGACGATCCAGTCGCTGATGACGCGGCACGTCTCGCAATCCGAACAGGGCCAGTTGCAGGGCGCGAACAACAGCGTCGGCGCGATCGCCGGCATCGTCTCGCCGCTCTTCTTCGGCGCCATCTATTCGCTCTCGGTGGGGGCAAGACCGACCCTCCCCTTCATCGGCAGCGCCTTCCTCATCGCTGCCGCCGTGCTGGCGTTCGCGGCGCTGATCGGCTGGCGAGCGGGCCAGCAATTCAAGCCGCAACTGGACATATCGGGGCCGGGCGACTAACCGGGCGCGAATCCCTTCCCACGCTCGACATAAAGGCGATTCGATGACGCTGCCCCTTCAGGATTCCATCCTCATCGTGGACTTCGGCAGCCAGGTGACCCAGCTCATCGCCCGCCGCGTCCGCGAAGCCGGCGTCTATTCCGAGATCGCCCCCTTCAACAGCGCCGCCGAAGCCTTCGAACGGATGCAGCCCAAGGGCATCATCCTGTCCGGCGGCCCCTCCTCGGTCATGTGGGAGGACAGCCCCCGCGCCCCGCAGCATTTCTTCGACGCGGGCATTCCGATCCTGGGCATCTGCTACGGCCAGCAGACGATGATGCAGCAGCTCGGCGGCAATGTCGAAGGCGGCGAAAGCGGCGAATTCGGCCGCGCCTTCATCGAGGTGAAGCAGGGCTGCGCCCTGTTCGACGGCCTGTGGACCACCGGCGAAAAGCATCAGGTCTGGATGAGCCATGGCGACAAGGTCACGAGCCTGGCCCCCGGCTTCGAAGTGGTCGCGACCAGCGAGGGCGCGCCCTACGCCATCACCGCCAACGAGGCCAAGCGCTTCTACGCCACCCAGTTCCACCCCGAAGTCGTCCACACCCCCGACGGCGCCAAGTTGCTCGCCAATTTCGTCCGCCATGTCTGCGGCCTCGCCGGTGACTGGACCATGGCGGAGTTTCGCGCGACCAAGATCGCGGAGATTCGCGCGCAGGTGGGCGAAGGCCGGGTCATTTGCGGCCTGTCCGGCGGCGTCGACAGCGCGGTCGCTGCGGTCCTGATCCATGAAGCGATCGGCGACCAGCTCACCTGCGTCTTCGTCGACCATGGCCTGATGCGGCTGGGCGAAGCCGAACAGGTGGTCAGCCTGTTCCGCGAACATTATGGCATCAAGCTGGTCCATGTGAATGCGGAGGACCGCTTCCTGGGCGGCCTCGCCGGCCTCACCGACCCGGAAAAGAAGCGCAAGTTCATCGGCGGCGAATTCATCGCCGTGTTCGAGGAGGAAGCCGCGAAGATTGGCGGCGCCGACTATCTGGCGCAGGGCACCCTCTATCCCGATGTGATCGAGAGCGTCAGCTTCACCGGCGGCCCGTCGGTCACGATCAAGTCGCACCATAATGTCGGCGGCCTGCCCGAACGCATGAACATGAAGCTGGTCGAGCCCTTGCGCGAACTGTTCAAGGACGAGGTCCGCATACTCGGCAAGGAACTGGGCCTGCCCGACATCTTCGTCGGTCGCCACCCCTTCCCTGGCCCCGGCCTCGCCATCCGCATCCCCGGCGAAGTCACCAAGGAACGCTGCGACATTCTCCGCAAGGCGGACGCCATCTATCTGGAGGAGATTCGGAGCGCCGGCCTCTATGACGCGATCTGGCAGGCCTTCGCGGTGCTGCTGCCGGTCCGCACCGTGGGCGTGATGGGCGACCACCGCACCTATGACAGCGTCTGCGCCGTGCGCGCCGTCACCTCGACCGACGGCATGACCGCCGACATCTACCCCTTCGACGCCGCCTTCCTCAGCCGCGTCGCGACCCGCATCATCAACGAGGTCAAGGGCATCAACCGCGTGGTCTATGATTACACCTCGAAGCCGCCGGGCACGATCGAGTGGGAATGATTCAGGCCCCTCCAGAGGGGGCCGGCGCTACGCCAGAATACGCCGTAACTAACTGATAAAATTTATTTTTATCGCAACGACATTCAACGACATTCGGTGGGTAGCATTCAAATCCGTCGAGCGATCTGACGGTATCGCCTCCTCTTGTCCATCGCCAAAATCGCCGTTACCGTCAGGGATACAACAGCCCCTGACGGTAATTTTTTCCGCCTAAGTCACTGGAAACGGTGTGCTTTTCGGGTTGGGAGAGGTGCGTTTTAGGGGTGACGGTAAAAATGATCGGAGGCCCTGGCAATGTTGACCGACGCAGCGCTCAAGCATTTGAAACCAAAAGAGAAAGCCTACAAGGTTTCGGACCGTGACGGCATGTATGTGCGCGTCGGGACGAACGGCACCATTTCCTTCCGCCTGGATTACCGTCTTAACGGCAGGCGCGAGACCGTAACCATCGGAAAATACGGACCTTCTGGCCTTTCTCTGGCACGCGCTCGAGAGAAGTGCATCGACGCCAAGCGCATGGTCCAGGAAGGGCTATCGCCTTCAATTGAAAAGCAAAGGGACAAGCGCCGGATCAAGGAGGCCAAGAGCTTTGGCCAGTTCGGTGAGAAGTGGCTGACTGCGGCGCCGATGGCCGACAGCACCCGCGCGATGCGTCGCTCGATCTTCGAGCGTGAGCTGCTGCCGACGTGGCGCAATCGGCTCTTGTCGGAGATCACCCCCGGCGACCTTCGCGCTCACTGCCTTGCCATCGTGGATCGCGGCGCGCCCGCGACCGCGATCCACGTCCGCGACATCGTCAAACAGATTTACGGTTTTGCGATTCTGCACGGGGAGAAGATCACCAACCCCGCCGACGAGGTTGGCCCGGCGTCGATCGCAACCTTCACGCCAAAGGATCGGTCGCTTTCTCCCTCGGAGATCCGCGTGCTCTTCAAGATGATCGAGAAGGTGGCGACCCTGCCGACGATCCGGCTCGGCATGAAATTCTTCCTGCTCTCGATGGTGCGGAAGAGCGAACTGCAGGACGCCGTGTGGGATGAAGTCGACTTCGAGAACGCCGTCTGGTCGATCCCGAAAGAGCGCATGAAGCGCTCGAAGGCGCACAACGTCTACCTGTCGACGCAGATGCTGGACATCCTGATCGCGTTGAAGACCTGTGCCGGAAACTCGAGATATCTGCTCCCCTCACGCTATGACGCTGACGCGCCTATGTCGCGAGCGACCTTCAACCGCGTCACCTACTCGGTTGTCGAGCAGGCCAAGAAGGACGGGCTGCCGTTGGTGGCCTTCACAGTGCACGATCTCCGACGCACCGGATCGACCCTGCTCAATGAGCTCGGTTTCAACAGCGACTGGATCGAAAAGTGTCTCGCCCATGAGGACGGACGCTCCTCACGCGGCGTCTATAACAAGGCCGAGTACGAGGTTCAGCGTCGCCACATGATCCAGGAATGGTCCAACACCGTCGACGCCTGGATCGATGGCCGGAAATATGCGCCGGTCATCATACCGCCGGCGATGCCGCTGCTCGAACCCGATCCTAGCCTCTGACCGGGCGGCTGCGGCGATGACGAACATCAACTTGTTGGCCTCTGGCGATCGGCCTGGCGCGCCGCGATGCGAGCCATGCCTCGACCTCAGCCAGATCCCACACGACACAGCGCGACGACAGCGCGAAGCGTCGGGGGAATTCCCCGCGTTGTTCCATCCCGAAGATCGTGCTGTCAGCGAGCGGCACCATCTCTTTGAGCTGCTGGCGCCGGATGGTCCTTGTATGTGTGACCGGATCGGACTTCGGCATCGCAATACTCCTACACTTCTCGATTGCCAGCGATTGAAAGCGCGGGATCGGCGAAATGGAAAGATCAGGATCGCGGGAGCGAAGGGTAGCGTAGAAAAACAAAGGCACGGCGCCTTCCGGTTTTCCAGCACAACGATCTATGCTCTTCGAAAGATTGTTTTTGCGTCGCGACTCGCGGACGGTATGAACGGGTCGGGGGCTAGACAACGTGGATGAGACGCAGCGCAGTTTCTATGGGCTGAAGTTCGAGAACGCCTTCCTGCGCGACAAAGGAAAAGCGTTCGAGACCCTCTTCGCGCGTATCATGGCGCATGGTTTTCCGGGCGATTTCGAGACGGTTCGCCCCTACGGTTCCAAAGGCGATCTCAAATGCGATGGCTTCCGAGCCAGCGACGGAACCGTTTTTCAATCCTATGCGCCCGACACGATGAAGCTCGAAGCCCTTCTCGCCAAGATCGAGGAGGATTTCTCGGGAGCCCGGACGCATTGGGGCGATCGCATGCGGCGCTGGATTTTCGTCCACAATGATCCGCGCGGCTTACCCGCCGAAGCCGTCCGCTTGCTGGAAGATCTGCGGCACGCAAATCCGTCGATCGACATCGCGACCTTCGCTGAGGCCGAGATGCGGATGGTCGTGATGGGGCTTGCGCTTCATCAGCTTGAGGAGCTGTTCGGCTCGGCGCCGTCACAGCGGACACTCGAGCGCCTTGACTTCGCCGCGCTGCGCCCCGTTCTCATAGCGATCCAACGCCAACCACCGCCGGCCGATCCGCCACTGACCGCGCCGTCGCCGCTCAAGCTTCAGAATAATGCCTTGTCCGAGGACGCGGCGGGGCTGCTTCGTCAGGGACGCAGGAGGGAGCGCTTGGTTCAAGACTTCTTCGATGCCTGGCCCGACCCGGCGCTCGGCGAGGCCATCGCCGAAGGCTTCCGGATCCGCTACCAGGCGCTCAAGGCGGTTGGTCTGTCCCCCGACGCAATTTTCGGCGAGCTTCAGGCTTTCGCAGGTGGCATGGAGGGTGAGCCGGCGCATCAGGGGGCGGTGCTGGCCGTGCTTTCCTACTTTTTCGAGCGTTGCGATATATTCGAGGACGCTCTTCGAGACGCCACGCCATGATTCTGCCGACCAAACATATCCGACCGGACCGCACGCTGCTGAGCATTGGCGGCGAATTGCTGGTGGAGCTGCGCGAGCCGGCTACGGTGTCTCGTTTGTGGGATCACGTGCGCATGGCCCGTGGCCGTACCCCTGCCGCTGCGCCGATCAACTATGATTGGTTCGTCCTAGCGCTGGACCTCCTGTTTACGATAGGCGCTGTCGAGCTGGATCGCGGTCTCGTCCGGAAGACCGCCGCATGATTCACTCGGTCTCCAGTGATCTTGGCACGTTCAAAAGCCTTAGTTTCAAACCGGGACTTAACGTGCTGCTCGCGGACAAGAGCGAAGGCGCCTCCGACCGGCAGAGCCGCAATGGTGCCGGCAAGACCAGCTTCATTGAGCTCGTCCATTTCCTGTTCGGCGCCAAAGTCGACAAAGAGAGCATTTTCAAGTCTGACACGCTTGCCCCTTGGACCTTCGATGCGCGCGTTGATATCGTCGGCGAACAGGTCGACATCAGCCGGTCCGGCCTCAAGCCATCGCGCATTCGGATCCAGGGCGACACGTCAGGGTGGTCGATAGAGCCCACACTTGATGCCATGATCGGCGACGTCACCGTGAGCCTCGAGCAGTGGCGCAGTGTGCTCGGGGCCGACCTTTTTGGCCTGCCAATCGCGCTCGACGGTGAGGAGATACCCCGCTTCAGCCCAAGCTTTCGCTCGCTCTTCTCCTATTTTGCCCGGCGACAGAACAGCGGGGGCTTTCTGTCGCCGACACAGCATTCGACAAAGCAGCAACCTTGGGACCAGCAGGTCTCAATCTCCTATCTGCTCGGTCTCGATCCCCGCATACCGCAAGAGTTCCAGGAGGTGCGCACTCAAGAAAAGGCGATGTCCGAGCTGCGCAAGGCGGCGAAGGCTGGCGATCTCGGCAAATATTTTGGATCGGCCGCCGAGCTGCGCACACGGCTCACCATCGCCGAGGCCCGCGCCCGTCGGCTGGCCGAGCAACTCACCACCTTTGTCGTCGTTCCGGAATACGCCAACCTGGAGCGCGAAGCCTCGGCAATCACGCGCGATATCTCATCGTTCAACGACCAGAACACGGCGGATCGCGAGTTGATCCTCCAACTTGAAGGCGCTTTGTCGAACGAAGCGGCGCCGGCGTCGACCAATCTGGAAAGGATGTATGCCGAGGCGGGCATCGTCCTGCCGGGGACGGTGAAGCGGCGATTTGACGAGGTGCAGCTGTTCCACGAGGCGGTCATCGAGAACCGTCGCTCCCATCTCGCATCCGAGCTCGAGGCGGCGAACGCCCGCATCGCGACGCGTGATGCGGAGCGCGAACGTATCGACGAGCGCCGCCGGCAGATCATGGGAATTCTCCGTTCGGGAGGCGCGCTCGAACATTACGCTTCCCTCCAGGAAGAGGCGGGGCGCGCCGAGGCCGAAGCTGAGGGGCTGCGGCACCGCCTCGCGACGGCCGAACGGATCGAGAGCACCAAGGCCGAACTCGACATCGATCGTGCGCGGCTTTTGAAGGCACTGCAGGACGATCATCATGAGCGAGCACCAATCATCTCCGAGGCAGTCCTCGCCTTCGAGGAACTCTCGAACGCACTGTACGAGAAGGCCGGGAGTCTCACAGTAAGCGCTACGCCGAACGGTCCGACGGTCGATGTTCGGATCGATGCGCAGCGTAGCAAGGGCATCACGAACATGCAGATATTCTGCTTTGATCTGATGCTCGCAGAACTCGTCACCAAGCGCGGCATGGGCCCCGGTTTCCTTATCCATGACAGCCATCTGTTCGACGGCGTCGATGAGCGGCAGGTCGCCAAAGCGCTTCAGCTCGGGGCCGATCACGCCAGCGCGGTCGGCTTTCAATATATCGTGACGATGAACTCGGACGCGTTGCCGCGCGATGGCTTTCGCCCAGGCTTCGACATCCGCGATTTCCTGGTCCCAACCCGGCTCACCGATGCGACCGAATCCGGCGGGCTCTTTGGTCTGCGTTTCAACTAATGCCGCAATATCCTCACAACGCTTCTATCGCGCGATCAGATGCGAGGTTGTTCGATGGTAGCGCCGGCTATCGAAAGATCGCATGACCCCGCTGATCGTCGCCATCCTTGCCGGCATCGTCTCCATCTTTGGCTTCGTCACCACACGCGGATCAAAGGTGTCCGAGTTCCGACAGGCCTGGATCAATGCTCAGCGTGAGGATCTCGCCACGGTCGCGGCGCAAGGCCGGCGCATCGCGCGCGGCGACACGGCCAAACGCGACGATGCGCTCGCTGCGTTCGACCTGGCATATGAGCGCATCCGCCTGCGTGAGAATCCCATCAAGCGCGAATGGGACGCGGTAGTCACGCTGATCGCTGCGTGCAGGACAAAGCTGACTGCCAGGCCGCCGGCCTCGGATATCGACGCCGACATCGAGACGATCGTGCTCGCCGCGCAGGATTTACTTAAGATCGAATGGAACAAGGTTCGGCGCGGCGAGCTCGGCTACCGGGTCCTGCTCGTGGCGGCCCCGATCTTCACAATGGCGCTCGCGTGGCTGCTCTGGACCAATTTTCCGAGTGAATCGGCGCGACCGCCGCTTCCTCAAAACGCCGAAGCTCCGGCGCTACCGGTACCAAAGGCCTTGGGGAAGTGAAGACCCGCGGCAATCTCGTCACTGAACGGGCCGGGGTTAATTTCGCGCGATCCGTGGTGGAGGGCGCCGGATCGCTCTTCAAGGAGATCAACCTCCAACATGATTTCGGTCACGACGCGACCATCATCCCCGTCATCGACGGACATGTCCGCCCGCGCGAAATCGCGCTGCAGGTTAAGTCGGGCGCAAGCTATGTCACTCCCGGCACATGCCATTTGCCGGCCTCCGCCGCGCATGTCTATTTTTGGGCCAAGCACGATCTCCAGACGCTCGGCGTTGTTTATGATCCGGTCGAGGTCATGGCCTATTGGATCGACCTGCAGACCGCCTCGCGCGACGCCCTGGCGCAAAATCCCAAGGCCGGGACCACCTTCGTGTTTGCCAAGGCGATGTGGAACCGGTTCGACCCCGACCAGTTCGGGACGATCCTTCTCCCCACCCTGCTCGGCGAGGCGCCGACCGTGCCGCTCGACACTGTCTGTGCCTGGGTTCGATCGGACGATGTGGAGACGCACGATCTCGGCGTCCGCGTCATCCGGGCTCGCCATTATTTGGCGGCAGACGCCTGGTCCTGCCTTATCGACGCCTTTCTCGAGAAGCCGGCCGAGCAGCTGACGATTGCCGTCGCGATCGCAATGGCCAAGCTGCTCGGGCATGACGACCTTGGTTATCATACCGGACAGGTGCCCGACGCGGTGCGCGCGCCGCCGCTCGCCCGCATCCTCGCTTTTGGACCCGCCGAGATCGCCAAATTGCTGGCGCTGCTCGACGATGAAGATTTCGAGCGCCCGAGCCTGGGCTACAGCCTGATGCCCTTGTGGGGCATGTCCGCCCAGAGCATCGCGATCCTCACCACCATCGTCGCCGACGAAAGTTTTGAACCTGATGTCCGCAGCCGCGCAGCCAGCCTGCTGGCTTGGTACCGGCATGACCCCGAATGGTGGTCTTTCTGGCGGCGGGATACCGGAAAATGGGGCCTTTAGTCGCGGTCCCACCAATCGGGCTCGACCCGCCCGAAGTCGATGTGCAGATGCTGCCGGTTCATCTCGACCTCATAGGGTTCGTAATTGTCGTCTTCGGTGGCCGCGCAGATCACCGTGACGTTGATCGTCCGGGTCTCCGTCTTGCTCGCGGCGGTTGATCCCATCGAGACATAATCCTTGTCGACCCCATCGCGTATCTGCAGGTCGAAATCCGCCTCGAACGTGATCTGGCAGCTCAGGTCGATCGAGAAGGTGAGTTCATCTTCGTCCAGGGACACGACGCTCGGCCCATCCTCCACTTCCCAGCCATCGAGGCTCGCGGCGCTTGGCATCGCTTCCCAGATGAACTCGGATTCGCCGTCAGGCGTGAAGTCGCAATTTTCCAGCCAGCTGCCGATCTCGCTCTCGATCATCTGGGCCAGCTCGGGCGCCGTCCCGCCGGCCAGCGCCAGCACCAGTCGTTGCGCGATCAGCACGCCTGCCAGATTGTAGCGCTCGAGCATCTTGGCCAGATCGTCGACGACGACGATATAGGCGGACTGCTCGGCAAAATCATGCCAATCGCCATCGCGGCTGACCGCCAGCACCATGCTGTGCTTCTCGCGCGCAAGATGCTCGAGCGCCATCAGTGCGATCGCGTCGGGGAATTCGGACTTCTTGCCGTCCTTCTCTGAAAATGGTGGCAGCGGCAGGAAGTAGCGGTCGCGCAGTTCGCGAAGCGACACCCGCCCTTCCGATTCGAGCATTTCGGCGCCGATGACGCCGAGAAAGGCATCCCACTGCGCTTGCGCGTGCAGCACCGCGTCACCGTCCAGGTCGACCGCCGGCGCCAGCGCGGACCCCGTCTCTGGCCGATGCCAGGCCTTGCGATACTGGTTGAGCGCGGCCTTGAGATTGGCGGCCTTCTCCCGGGCCTCCTTGACGATATGCGCCCGGACCTCGCCGGCGATCATATCGGAGAAAATGACCGACACGCCCGCGCCTTTGAATTGGTCGAGCCGCTGGAGCGCGCGGTAGCGCAGGTTGCAGCCGAATTTGTCGAAGATGCTCGTATCAAGCGTGATGAAGCCGATTTCATGCGCGGCGATGGCTGCGTCGAGCTGCTCTTCTGTCCAGACCGGCATCTCAAAGCTCCGCCATGTCAGCCGGCAGGCCTTCAAAGGCGTACGGCTTGAAGAACGCGCCATTCCACAGAAGGTCGCGCTCGCCGGCGTTCAGCTGCGCGTCGTCGCAAACGCCGTCCCAATGTTCGCGGATCGCTGCCGTCTGATGTCTAACGATCGCCTTGGCCTCGTCGGCCGAGAGCAGGAAGGCTGGCGATGCCTCTAGGCAGTGTCGCAATTGGCTCGCATTGACCTGGCCGGAAATGAGCATCGCCTGTCCCGCTTCACCCCCGGCGCGAATTTGCGGGCAGATGTCATAGGCTGGCGTCATCGCCAAGCTCTGGCCATCCCAAAAGGCGGCGTGGTTGCGCGCATGATCGTCGGTATTGCCGCACAGGATGTTGAAGACCAAGCGGCCAAACAGCTCGCGAAGCGTCCTGGTCGGATCGACAAAGCGATGGCGGATGATCTCGGCAAGATCCTCATAGCTGGCATAGCGCGCCATCATTTCGTCGAGCTCGAGCATGGTGAGCGCCGAGACGATCGCCCGCCGATGCCATGCGTCCTGCGCTTGGACGCGATCAAAGCGTTCGACCATGAAGACATCCTTGCCCATGGCGCGCTCCAGCCGGACGGGCGCAACCGCAAGGCCGGCAATCGCGGCCAGGCGCATCGCCACATATTCCGCCTTCACGACATTGTGCAGGTCGTTAGTGGCCGAGAATTTGGCGATGAACTTGATACCCTCGGCATCGATGAGAACTTTGGGCCGTGCGCCGCCGAGCGAGGTGCCGTGCTGCAAAGCTTGGTCGAGTTCGGGCGTGAGCGGGAGCCGCTTCTCGACCCGCTCGGCCGATTCCATCAGTTCGCTGAGCGACGCCGCATGGCGCTGGCGAGGCACATAGTCGGTCGCCGACAGCTGGAAGTCGAGCGCCCCGATCCGGTCCGAACCCGATTCGAGCAGATAGGTCAGTTCATCGAGTTCGGCCCCGTCGATCTTGTCCGCTTTCTTGCCGAGCGTGCGATTGATGATGACGCGTCGCCCCCAGGCGTCGGGCGATGCGTCGCGGATAGCGCTCGGCATCGAAAGCCCGGGGACCAGCGGCAGGATGCCGGGCTCGAGCGGCAGTTCGGGGTGATAGATGGCGATGCGGTCGCGATGCTGGAGATAGGATCGGCCATAATTGAACAGGATCTTCTTGCCGTCCCGACTGAGACGACCCGCGACCAACGGATCCTTCGCACCGGGAAGCCAGATCCAGACATAGGCCTCGTCGTACCGAACCTCAGAAGTCATCCTTGACTCCCGCGGTCCGGCGCGCGCGGACGCTTCCCGGGAGAAGGGTCAATTTGTCGGCCTGATGTGCCAGGTGCGTCGCCAGCCGGCTCCGCTCGGCTTCGAACAAGGGGACACCGACGATCGCGGCGACTTCAAACACCGCCCCGATCGAGCTGCCCGGATCCCCCGCTTCGATGCGGCGCAGCAGGGCGCGCGAAATGCCTGCGCGCTCGGCCGTTTCATCCATGCGCATGGCTTGCTCAAGCCGCGCGATCCGGATGCTGTTGCCGAGCAGCGCAATGGCGTCTTGGGCATAGCGCGATGCAGCGCGATTGACGGGCTTGGGCATGACATGATCCATAAATGTCGCGTGAGGCCGATTGGCGAGCTATTTATGGACCGTCTTATCAAGAGTCAAGGTATCTGGTTCTAGCATGCGCCATAAATAGTCCATGAAGGCATGCCGCGATCTATTTATGACCCATCCACAGCCCGATTTCCGCTTCATGCCTTGCCAAGCCGACGCGAAGCCGACAGGTTCAACCCATGGTCACGATGTTCCTCGCGATCACCGACCGGACCTGGTTTGACCTTCTTTCAGCCGCCCAACCGGACGAGGTGAATTTCTGGCAGCCAAGCGGCGGCAAGAGCTTCCGCGCGCTCGCGCCCGGCGAGCTGTTCCTCTTCAAGCTGCACAGCCCGAACGACTATATCGTCGGCGGCGGCGTGTTCAGCCATGCCTCCAATGTGCCCTTGTCCATGGCCTGGGACGCGTTCGGTGCCAAGAACGGCGTCGTCAGCCTCGCCGACATGCGCCGCCGAATTGCGCATTTCCGTTTCAGGATCAGGCAGCGATGGTCGAAAAAGGCGGTGACCGTCTTGAAGGCTCGGTCTCTAACTTGACCGATGAACCCCTCGATGTCGGACGGACAACGCTGGCTAGAAATCAGTCATCGATCATGATGGTGGAATCCTCACGAGATCGTCGGGATGAGCACCTTGGCTGCCGCACTCATGCGCAGCGACAAGGTCGGAGATACGCGCGGGAATCTTCATTGCTCATTCCACCCTTCTGCAACGATCTATCTATCGATTGATCGGTTACAGATCGGGTATGCCGAGTCAGATATCCGGAGTCAACAAGTATCTATCAGTAGATAGACAAAGCGAGCAGGCCAGCGGAGTTTGTTGGATGTGCCAAGCCGGCTCGCAGTTCAGACGGAAGTGCGCGGAGCAGCGAACGCCACGATCGGCACCGTTATCGCCATCGCAACGACGAGCGCGATCAGCCAGTCCCCAAGATACTGATTGATACCCCAGAATGTGCTGCCGACGAGGACGGCGAGGGCGACAGCTCTCCACAGACCCCGCACGGGTTTCACTCGAAAGCGAACGGCCGCCGTTGCTGCGGTCAGGATCTGATGATCGGAAAAACCGAGTGCGATGAGATGCTCTCGTTCGCTAGCTGCTGATTCGTCCGTGTCGTGAGCTACTGCCACGGCATAGCGTCTCAAGCCCTCCAGGCGTGGGTCCGCAAGCGTATTGGGCCGACGCGAAAGGCCGAAGCAAATCTCTAAAAGCCTGTGAAGACGGCTTGGGCTGTGAAGGCTTTCCTTGCCGTCCGTCCTTGCCAGCAGCACGGCGCCGCGTTCGCGGGCATCGAGGCCGCGGCGGGGAAGTTCGAGCACCTGTTGGTGGATTGCCAGCGGGCGCCGCTCGCTCGAAGAGAAATCAAGAAAGGCCACGCCCATCGTGCTGCCTCCTACGGTGTCTGCGTGTGTTCGATAGGCGGGGGCCCGACGTCTTCCACGCCGAGCTCGGCCCAAGCCTTGGCCTGAACACCGCGCGCGAGTAGGTTGATCTCGTCTGCGCCGTAGGACGCGCCAACCACGATCCTGTCGGGGCGGGAGCCCTTCGTGGCTTCGATCAGTCGGAGAACGCGCGTGGCAAGATCGGCAGGATCGGGTCCATCACAGCCTTTGAACCGATCCATCATCTGATCGAATATGGCATCCTCGGAGTGCGGCGCCGAACCATCCAGCCCTGTCCGCGCACGATCGGCGGGAAGCTGCGCACATTCGTACATCGCGATCGGATCGACGCTCGGCTGCATCAGGACGACATCGATGCCGAAAGGGGCGGCTTCATATCGCAAGGCATCGCTCAGACCCTCGACCGCAAACTTGCTCGCACCGAAGAGGCCGATGAAGGGCAGCGAGATCCGGCCGAGGACCGAGCCGATGTTGACGATAAGTCCATCCTGCGCGCGGCGCATCGCGGGAAAGACCGCCCTGGATGACCGGAACGTTCCCACGACGTTGGTTTCGAACAAGTGGCGCGCCTGCTCTGCGGAAAACGCCTCGCACGCGCCGATCGCTGTGACGTTCGCGTTGTTCACCAACACGTCGATCCGTCCGGCTTTCCCCAGCACGTGCCGAACGCCACGCTCAACCGATGCGTCGTCGGTGACGTCGATCGCCACCACATCGATGCCCTGCGCCCAGAGCGCATTCGCGCGCTCGCGATTGCGGCCGGTCGGTTCGCGCATTGAAGCGAATACCCGGTGCCCGGCTTCCGCGAGCATCTCCGCCGCAATGCGTCCGAAGCGGCCACCGCCGCCGGTGATCAGGATATTCTTCTGCATGGTGCGGTTGGGAACAACTCTAAAGGGAGAGGACACCTTCCCCTTTCGACCCATGCGTCGTCTTGAACCACGGTGCTCTCGATAGAATGACGGCGTCCAATGGTATGCGTCCGGCCAGCGATGCGTATATTCCCATTGCCGTTGATGAGCGGCGACGGCGGAACCCCGAGGCGAGGGCTGCGGCGCTGGTAACCTGGCCGTCCGAAAAACCCAAAGCTTTGAGTTGCGCTTCCTCTCGATCGATCATGGCCGAACCGCCATGAGCGACCGCAACACTGAACCGCCGCAAGCCTTCGAGACGCGGGTCTGCAAGTCGATTGGGGCGACTGGGCAAGCCAAATGTGGCCTGCGCCATACGATAAAAGCGACCCGTGGGTTTGAGACTCGCTATCTTGTCCAGCCGCGCCAGCTTTACCACCTCGCGCTCCGTGGCACTGAGGCCACGATGAGGAGGCTCGATTACCGGTTGGTACGTCGGTAGCGGGCGAAGTTCGTCTGTCGAAAAGTTGAGATAAGCCATGACGATGTTCCTCTGAGCGTTCGCCGGCTGCTCCGCAGCCTGGTCGAAGAGGCGCCAGACCGTCAGGGAGGCGCCGATAGGTGCGGGTCCGTGGCTACGGCCTCACAATGATCTTGCCGAACTGCTGATTGCTTTCGAGGTATTGGTGGGCCTCGACGATCTGCTCCAGCGGGAAGGTCTTCGCGATCACGGGCTTCAGTGCCCCCGACGCGAGACCCTTCGTGATCCACTCGACGCCAGACCGCAGTTTGGCCGCGTCGAAGGTCGTGTTGAAGAGAAGAGCGCCGGTGATGACGAGGCCTTTGGTGAAGACCGGAAAGTGCGGAACCACGGTTGGCTCGCCGATGGTGCCGTAGAGCATGAAGCGTGCGCGGGGAGCCGCAGCGTGCAGCAGCTTGGCAAAGGTAGGACCGCCGACGGGATCGAGGACGACCTGGATACCTTTTCCGCCGGTTATCGCATGGAGGCGTTCCTCCACATCCTCTTCCTCGGTCGCAATGACGTGTCCGGCGCCCACGGCCTCGATCTGCTCACGCTTGGCGCTGGTTCTCGTCAGGGCGATGGGCACCGCACCGATCATATTGGCGACCTGGATCGCGGCGATACCGACGCTGCTCGAGGCAGCCGGGATCACCACAAACTCGTCCGCGACCACCTTGGCCGTGTCGAGCAGGGCGTCATAAGCGGTGAGATAGGCCATCCATACAGCCGCCGCTTCGTCGAAGCTGAGCGTCGCGGGATGCTTGATGACTGCCCCGACCGGCGCCAGGGCGGTATCCGCGTAGAAGCCGTAATCGTTGGGCGAGAATGCCGGCGCGACCGACACGGCATCGCCTACCGCAAACTCGGTCACGCCTGGCCCGACGCCGTCGATGACGCCGGCACCTTCGTAACCGTTCTTTGCGGGGAACGCCGGCTGCTCGAAATAGGTGCCGCTGCAAAAGAGCGATTCCGCTCTGTTCACGCCGATCGCCTTGATCTTGATGCGCACCTCGCCAGGGCCCGGTTCGGGCACCTCCAGCTCATGCAGCTTCAGTTGCTCCGGTCCACCGACCGCGTTGAATTGAACGACCTTGGCCATCGGGACTTCTCCTGTGGGCGCTTGGGCGGCGGGCCGAGAGCCCAAAGCCGCCCGTAGAGGGTTGGAGGGGCGGCGTTCCGTCAGGAATGGATGCCGGTCGCGACTTTCTGGAGCGTCTGCATCGCCTCGGCGTACGGGATCGGGCCGTAGCTGATCCGCGCGACACCAAGGCTGGCGAGCCGCTCATTGGAGGGAACGCCGTCCGTCACCATCACATTGACGGGCAGTGGCGAACCCTCGACGATCCGGCCGATGAGGCCTTCGTCTGTAAGGCCGGGGATAAAGAACCCGGATGCGCCAGCTGCAGCGTAGGCCTTGGCCCGATCGAGCGCCGCGCCGATTTCCGATGAGGGTTCACCGCCGCGGCCAAGGAACAGGTCCGTTCGCGCGTTGATGAACAGCGGAACCCGGCGCTTCTCGGCTGCACCACGGATCGCGGCGATGCGGCTCGCCTGCCGATCGATGTCATAGAGGCCGGAGCCTTTGACGACCCGATCCTCGAAATTGATCCCGATCGCGCCGCGATCGAGCAGGCGACCGATGTTATCGATCAGGATGTTATCATCGTCACTGTAGCCGCCTTCAAAATCGACGGTGAGCGGCACCTCGACGGAGGCGGTGATCCGGGCGACGATCGCCAGCGCGAGATCAAGCGGAATATCTTCGCCGTCGCCATAGCCCTGCGCCGCCGCGACCGACCAGCTGCCGGTCGCGATCGCCTTCGCACCGGCCGCCTCGATGGCCTTGGCACTGCCGGCATCCCAGGCGTTGTAGAGCAGCACGGGCATGCCCCTGACGTGAAGCTTGGCGAACGCGGTCGCCTTGTCAGACTGGATCATTTCTCATTTCCTTGGTTCGGGGGACCCAGAATGGTCCCAAGGGATCGGGGAGCGAGATCGCGTCGGTTGGACGCGTCTTACGCCGCTTGCGAAATGGCCTCGGGCGTCGGCTCGTGGTGGAAGGCGGGAAAATCGACGTATCCCTGTGCGCCGCCACCGTAGAACGTGTTGCGGTCGTAAGGCGTGAGCGGCAGGTCGTGCTCGATCCGGAATGGAAGATCCGGGTTCGACGTGAAATGGCGACCGAAAGCGACTAGATTAGCCAGCCCTTCGGCGACGGCTTCTTCGGCGGTCTGCGGCGTGAAGCCGCCGGCGGCGATGATCGTCCCGTGGAAGACTCGGCCAAGATCCTTGGCGGCGATGGCGTCCTGCCCTTCGGCGACTGTGTCGGCACCGCTGATGCGCGGTTCGATGATATGGAGATATGCGATACCGACGTGATCGAGCTGCTGCGCGACATGACTGAAGAGCGCCTGCGGATCGGAGTCGCCCATGCCGTTGAATGTGCTGCTCGGCGAGATGCGCACGCCGACCCGATCACGTCCAACTACGCTGGCGGTCGCATCGACGATCTCGAGCAGGAAACGAGCCCGGTTCTCGAGGGAGCCGCCATAGCGATCGGTACGCTTGTTGCTGCCATTCTGCAGGAACTGCTCGACCAGATGGCCTTGCGCGCTGAAGATTTCCACGCCGTCGAAACCTGCGCGAAGGGCGTTGTGCGCGGCGGTTTTATATTGTTCGATAATCTGCGGGATCTCGTCAGCCTCCAATGCGCGGTGCGCCGACGGTGGCACAAGGCCTTCAGGTGTGGTGACGACGACGTTGGGATTGCCGAGGAAGTCCGGATCGACGGAAGCGGATACCGGCTGTACGCCCGAGAGCGCCTCGCTCGTCGCGCGGCCGGCATGTCCGAGCTGGACGAACATGAACCCGCCCTTGGCGTGAACCGCGTCTGTGATCCGCTTCCAGGCGGCGACCTGTTCGTCACTCCAGATGCCCGGCGCCGCATGGTAGGCACGCGCTTCGGGGGCAATGGCAGTGGACTCGGTGATAATGAGACCGCCATCGGATGCGCGCTGGGCGTAATATTCGAGCATCAGATCCGACGGGACCGCATTGGGCCAGTGGGCGCGCAGCCTACTGAGCGCCGGCATGACGACGCGATGCTTGAGGGTTACGGCGCCGAGCTCAATCGGCGTGAAGAGATGGGTTGGGCTGGTCTTGGACATGGTCGATCTCCTTTGAAATGGGATGGGTGGCGGCGGGACCAGGGGGAACAATCCCGCCGCCATCGTCAGGCCGGTCGGTCGGGGAGGGGCTATTGCCGACCGGCCATGACACCGCCGTCGACGGGGAGAATGACGCCGGTGATCCAGCTCGCCTGGTTGGAGGCGAGGAACAGAAGGGCTTCCGCTGCATCGGCGGGCTGGCCGTTGCGACCGAGCGGGTGCAGCGCGTTGAACGTCGGCAGCACTTCCTTGACCTGCTCAGGCGAGAGGAAGGTGTCATAGACCGGCGTCTCGATGACGGCCGGCGCGATCGCGTTTACTCGGATGTTGTCGGGCGCCAGCTCGATCGCGAGGTTCTTGACGAGAGCATGGACGCCGGCCTTGGCGACGGAATAGGCAGATGATGGCGTGGCGCCGATCGCCTGCAGCGCCCACATCGATCCCGTCTGGACGATCGCGCCGCCGCGACCCTTCATTGCCCGGGCAGCCGCCTGCGCGGTGAAGAACGTGCCCTTGAGGATGCTGTCGAGCATCCGATCCAGCTCGCCTTCGTCGACGTCGAGGAACGGCGTCGGCTTGAAGATTCCGGCATTGTTGAAGGCCGCGTCGAGCTGGCCGAAGCGATCGAGAGCGACCTGCACCAGGGCCTTGGAGGCCATAGCTTCGCGAGCGCCAGCAATCGCTTCTGGCAAGTCCTCCACCTCGCGGGTTTCACACCCAGGCGCCTCGACTCGGCGGAAGAACGATCGCTGCTCGATTATCGATGCGGGATCACGGCCGCCGTTCATCGCCCGACCAAACAAGGCGCGGAGGTATCGTTACGCGAGTTCAGAGCGGCACGACCCTCGCTGGAAGCACGGGTACGCCTCTATAAGCCGCGCGTGATCGCGTTTCTTGGCAAACGCGCCATAGCAGCGATGCTCAATACTCAGGGTATTCGCTGGGGCTTGCAGCCAGCGTCCTTTGCGGGCGCGATTGCCTGGGTCCTCCCCAATCCCAGCGGGCTCAATCGCGCCTTCGGACTCGATGCTCTGGTGAGCGTCTATAGCGAGCTTCACGCCGCACTCGCCGACGATCGAAAGCAGCTCGGATAATGCCATCGGCTCGCAAATCTCGGACGTTCGACGTCGCGATGCCCGACCTGTTCGGAACACCGGAACTGCCGGAGGGCTTCCGCTACTTGCCCGATATTCTGTCGGCGAGCGAGGAGCGCGAGCTGGTGGATCTGTTCGAGAGCCTGCCCCTGCAGCCTTTCGAGTTTCATGGCTTCCAGGCCAATCGCCGTATCTTCACCTACGGTCATCGCTATGTTTTCGCGGGCCAGAAGCCGCGCGACGATGCCGCTATCCCGGCCCACTTACTTCCTTTGACCGAGATCGCGAGCGCGATCGCCGGCGTGCCCGCGGACCTTTTCGAGCAAGTGATGGTGACGGAATACCCGCCTGGCGCGGGGATCGGTTGGCATCGGGATCGGCCAACCTTCGAAGACATCGTCGCTGTCTCTTTCCTCGCGCCCTGCGCCTTGCGGCTCCGGCGGCGCGAGGGAGAAGGATGGGAGCGCCAGTCGGTGCTGATCGAACCGCGGTCCGCCTATCTGCTCCACGGTCCGGTCCGCAATCGCTGGCAGCACAGCATCGCTCCGATGGATCGGCGGCGATTTTCGGTGACCCTGCGGACGTTCCGACCTGGCCACGGTGCTGAGGTCAAAGAAGCGAGTCGATGACCCTCCCGATTATCGTGAGCATTAGGAGATTGATGCCGTGTTTGCCGTAATTTTCGAAGTTCATCCGCGATCCGAAAAGTGGGACGCCTATCTCGGTCAAGCGAAGATGCTTCGCCCGGAGCTCGAGAAGGTCGACGGTTTCATCGATAACATTCGCTACAGGAGCCTGACCCGGGAAGGGTGGATTCTTTCGCTGTCGGGATGGCGCGATGAGAAATCGGTAGTTCGGTGGCGCACCAAGATGCGTCATCACGACGTCCAGGAAAAAGGCCGGTCCGAGATCCTGCTCGATTACCACCTGCGGGTTGGTCAGGTCACCGCCGATACGAGGATTCCTGAGGGCTTCGGGCTCGCCGAGCAACGCCTTGACGAGACTGAAGTCGGCGAAGCGACAACTATCACACTTATCGATGCCAAGCGTCCTGCGGGGTTAGAAGGGCAGTCCGACCTCGCGCATTATCTCGGCCTCGTGCCCGACGCTGCCGGATTGGTGACGTGGGATGTATTCGATGCCGTGCTCACACCAGGCAATCTCATCCTGCTGATCTCGTGGCGCGACAAGGGCGATGCGGAGAAGTTCGAAGCCATGGCCGCGCTGCCCGAAGATGGTCGGCTCCGGCGCGTGCGTATCGTGCGTGACTACGGCATGTACGACCGCCGCGAGGCGCCGCAATATTACCCTGAGGTCGACCCCGCCGAGACCATTCGCTGAGGCGGCAAGCCGGGCGAACGACGCGCGGCGCCGATGTCGACGCCGGCGTGGAGGTCGAACGCCCTGAGGCTTACGCGGAGCAACTCGTGAAGATCTTCCCCGGGTACGTTGTTGCGGACTTGGACTGAGATCCCGTGGGCGAGGGCTTCGAGGAAATAGGCGAGCGACGTCGGATGAGCGTCCTCTGCTAGTTCTCCCTCGTCGCGGGCCCGCTCGAACCGAGCTGCCAAGGTTTCGATGATGCGGCCTTGATGCCCTGCCACCTCCCGGCGGGCGCTCGCATCGTCCGTGGTGGCTGACAAGGCGGCCAGCAAGCCCATGAAGCCGTGTGCCTCGCAGGGAAGCTGTGACCCGGCCAGGGCGTCGCGGAGCAACTCTTCGACGACGTCGCCGACCGTCCCCTGGTTTAATACCTTGCGAAGATACGCCCGATGCTTTTGCGCGTGGAGTGCCAGCGCTTTCTTGAACAGCTCTTCCTTATTTCCGAAGCACTGATAGAGGCTTGGGCGGCTAATCCGCATAGCTTCCGTCAGGTCCGCCAAGCTGGCGCCGGCATAACCGCGAGTCACGAACGTCCTTAGCGCGGCTGCCAGAACGACATCAGGGTCGAACTCGCGAGGCCGGCCGCGAGTCGGGCGTCCGGCAGAACATGCGGCGAGGGAAGATTGCATGTTCACCCCTCACCTCAGCTCGACCTTCGCGACCGATCAGGCCGCGATCGACTCCGGCAGCAACTCGCGCGTGGCCCGGTCATATTCACCGGAATCCGAAAAAATATTCGCGAGCACGGAGGCCCCGGTAATGGTTGCCATCAGTTCGCTAGCGCGGTCCGCGTCGAGGCCGGCCTCTGCCATCTTGCGAGCGTGCATTTCGAAAAAGTGCCGAACCTCGGCGGCGACCGTCGGCGGCAGGTCCTGTGACGCGGCACCCATCACGATGCACGGACACATCGTCCCGGCAACGATGGTGCCCCGAAAGGCCTTGGTCCAGGCCTTTACCGGATCCGGCTCCACCGCGAGAGTTTCGTCCAGAAAATTCTCGGCCCATTTGCCGTAACGCCGCACAACCGCCGCCGCGAGATCTTCCTTCGTGGGGAAGTGGTAGTGGACGCTCGAACTCTTGATGCCGACGTCGGCTGCGATCTCGCGGAAACTGAACCCGCCGAAACCGCCAATTCGCATACGCTTCTCGGCTGCATCCAAGATGGCAGTCGCAACTTCGCTCATGCTCAATTCCTTTGACTATCTCTTGATAGATAGACGATTGGCAGCCGGATTACAACCGCGCCACGGAAGTGCGCTGCGTCGGCTTGTCCGGGCTAGCTCGCTGCGCTTACAGTTGCCGGCGGCGGGCAGTTTCCCGACCGTGCGGTGCGCGTCGTGGACGCCGGATACTTAGCCAGCATGGCATCAGGCCGGATCGGGCGCGGCTGGAGGTCGCCTCCGCAATTCGGGCAGGTCCCATTCAGCGCCCCCTCGGCGCAGTCCCGGCAGAACGTGCACTCAAATGTGCAGATCATTGCGTCGGGCGTGTTCGGGGGAAGGTCGGCATCACAGCATTCGCAATTCGGTCGTAAGTCCAGCATCCGCCTTCTCCAGTGTCGATGCGTGACATCATCGGCTTGGCTATCACGCGATTCCGCTTATCTATCTATCGCTAGATCAAACTTGGAGCAATGCGACATGGGTGGACCACTGCAATATAAGCCGATGCCATCACCGGTCGGGACGCTGCGACTTGTGGCCAGCGGCCAGGGTTTGGCTGCCGTTCTGTGGGAGAATGACAGGCCGGGCCGCGTACCACTAGGCGCGATGATCGAGGGGACGAACGACCTGCTCCGTGAAGCTGAGCGCCAGCTTTCCGGCTATTTCGCTGGTGCGGTGCAGACGTTCGATTTGCCGCTCGATTTTCGCGGGACTGACTTTCAACGGCAGGTCTGGTCCGCGCTGCTGGACATCCCTTTCGGCGAGACACGCAGCTATGGCGATATGGCACGTTCGATCGGTCGGCCGACCGCCTTTCGCGCCGTCGGCGCCGCAAACGGCCGAAACCCGATCTCGATCATCGCACCCTGTCATCGTGTCATCGGCCATAGCGGCGGACTGACCGGCTTTGCCGGCGGGATCGAGGCGAAGCGGCATCTACTTGAGCTGGAGCTCAAAACACTGGCGTCTATCGCCGTATCGCGAGCGGAATGATGGCGGTTCGCGATCTTGTCAGTGATGACTATGCGGCCTGGTGGTCGCTCTGGGACGGCTATTGCGCGTTCTATGAAGCCGACGTGCCCGAGGCGGTCACCGCGGCGACCTGGGCGGCTGTGGTCGATCCGGCGCAGCCGGTTATCGGCCGGGCTGCGTGGTCTGGTAATGATAGCCTCATCGGCTTCAGCCTGTCGGTGCTCCATCCCTCGACGTGGCAGACGCGGCCGAGTTGCTATCTCGAAGACCTCTTCGTCGATCCGCTGCACCGCGGCGCTGGCGTGGGGCGTACACTTTTGGACGACCTTGTGGCGCTGGCGACGGCCCGACGCTGGGGACGCCTCTACTGGCATACCCAAACGAACAACGCGGCCGCCCGTCGGCTTTATGACCGTTACTGCGCGGCCGACGATTTTGTCCGCTATCGCCTAGCTTTCTAGTTCTCCTCGATGCGCGTTGAGGGCGATCCCAACGTTCCGCTTCCATCGCTTTGGCCGGAGCCCTAAGTCGAAAGGTCAGAACAGGCCGCGTTGGCGGGCCGACGGTAATTTTGGGGTGAACGGTCAGATGTTCGAATGTTTCTCGTGGCGTCGCTAGGCGAGCGACGATATCGATAGTCCCTGAAAGGTGCTTTCTCGCGAACGCTCCAAATTCCTGAGCAAAATCAAGAGCCTGTAATTCTGACGGGACTGCTGTCGGTCGAGTGTGGCAAAAAATATTTTTTGCAAGATAAATCAATGACTTGTGGGGTTCGAAATAATCGAGTGGGAATGATCTGAACTTTCCACGAGGGATCGAAACTGCGCCGGAATGACGCATGATCCACTGACTGGACATATTTGCTGATCGACGACATGCGCCGACGGGTGGTGGATGTCCTTCGCGATGAACTTCCGCCCGATGCGAACGGACGACGCTTCGCCCGGTCTGCCGGGCGAAGCGCATTGTCTCGGTTTAGCCGTTCAGCTTGTCCTTCACCGCCTTGGCGGGCGTGAAGCTGAGCTTGCGCGACGCCTTGATGGTCATCGCTTCGCCGGTCGCGGGGTTACGGCCCTCACGCTCCGGGCTGTCCTTCACCTTGAACTTGCCGAAGCCGTTGATCGAGATTTCCTCGCCCTGCGCCGCAGCATCGCCGATCGCGGCGAACAGGCCATCGACCAGCTTCTTCGCGTCCGCCTTGGTGATCCCGTTTTCGCCGGCCAGCTTGTCGGCAAGATCGCTGTTGTTCATCGATAGTCTTCCTTGTTGTTGAAACCTGAGTGGACGATCTAGCCGCATTCGCAGCCCGCGTCACTGCATCCTTGCTCGCGCCACTGCGCTGCAATCAAGAGCATAATGCCCGTCAACGCAAGCGGTGCGCCGTTATCGATCATATGGACCCGGCTGCCGCCCCTGTTCCTGCGTTTCGACCGCCCTGGCGGCGAGCGCGAAGCCGGAGGGATGGACACGGCCGATGCCGAAAGCCGCGACCGCATGACAGGCCCGAAGCGGGGCGCACCAGGCACCGGTCGAACGCAGGGATCAAGCCTGCCGATCGCTGATCGCTTGCGCGCCTGACTTGGGATGCCACCCCCGACAGGCTATAGCTGCATCCATGATCGCTCGCCCTCCCCTCGGCCACCCCGTCTATCGGGACATGTCGACCACCATCTTCGAACATATGTCCGCCCGCGCACGGGAAACGGGCGCCATCAATCTGGGGCAGGGTTTCCCCGAAGGCCCCGGCCCAGATGCCGTCCTGCAAGCCGCCGCCGACGCGCTGCTGACCCGATCCAGCCAATATCCGCCGATGGCGGGCCTCGTCGAACTGCGCACGGCCGTCGCGGATCATTATGCCCGCCACCAGCAACTCGACCTCTCGCCGCAGGAGGTGATCGTCACCTCCGGCGCGACCGAGGCGATCGCCGCCACCCTGCTGGCGCTGGTGCAGCCGGGCGACGAAGTGCTGATGCTCGCCCCACTCTACGACGCCTATCTGCCGCTGGTGGAGCGGGTCGGCGGCGTGGCGAAGCTGGTGACACTGACTCCGCCCGACTGGCGCATCACCCGCGAAGCGCTGGCGGCGGCGATCACGCCCCGCACCCGCATCCTGCTGATGAACAATCCGGTGAACCCCACCGGCGTCGTGCTGCGGGAAGAAGAACTGGCGCTGCTCGCCGACCTGTGCGTCGCCCATGACCTCATCGCCATCTGCGACGAAGTCTGGGAACAGACCGTCTATGACGGCCTGCCCCACCGCCCGCTGATGGGTCTTGCGGGAATGCGCGACCGCACCGTCAAGATCGGGTCGGCGGGCAAGATTTTCTCCGTCACCGGCTGGAAGGTCGGCTGGATGTGCGCCGCGCCGCCGATCGCCGCCCTGCTCGCCCGCGCCCACCAGTTCCTGACCTTCACCACCCCGCCGGGCCTGCAATGGGCGGTGGCGGAGGGGCTTGCCTATCCCGACGCCTGGTTCGCCGACCAGCGCGCCGCCTATCAGGCGTCGCGCGACCGGCTGGCGGCGGGTCTCGCGGCGGCGGGCTATGTGGTGCAGCCCAGCGCCGCGACCTGGTTCCTCTCGATCGACCTGCCCGCATCGGGCATCGCGCTGGACGACGTGAGCTTCTGCAACCGCATCATCGATGAAGCCGGCGTGGCGGCGATCCCGATCAGCGCCTTCTATCCGACGCGGCCTGTCACGCATCTGGTCCGCCTCTGCTTTTCCAAGACGGACCGGACGTTGGATCAGGCGATCGAACGGCTCGCCGCCTTCCGCGCGACGCTTGGCTGACGGACGATTGCCGCGCCCAGGATCAGCATCGCGATCAGCAGCAGCCCCTGCGCCGCCAGAAAGGGCGGTTCCGTCCCGGTCGGCGCGAAGGCGTTGAGCCAGGGCATCTTCAGGAAGCTCTGCACCACCAGCACGAACAGGTTGAGCCACAGGGCCGCGGTCGCGCTCACCGCATAGACGACCCGCGCCCGGCCGCGCAGCCTGAGGCCATATAGCGCCACCAAAGCGACGATCAGCACCAGGGTCGAGACGATCCCGACCCCGATCGCCGGGGTGAAGCCGCGAAAGGGAAAGAGGAAGCCGGTCAGGCTGGTCAGCAGGGTGGTGGCGAGGAAAAGCGCCTGAATGCGGGGCAGGAACCGCCCCTTCGCCTGCGCCAGCAGGGCGGCAAGTCCGGCAAAGATGCCGATCAGGCTGATCGCGACATGCAGGACGATGAAGGCGGGAATGGAAAGACCGAGGATCATGATATGTCTCCTAGATTCCAACATCCGTTCGGTTCGCGCGACGTCGAGAAACGGTTCTCGACACGCTCGCCCCGAACGGAAGATGAGGCTCAGGCGCGATACCGCGCCGCCGCATCCTTGCGCGACAGGTTCGGCCGCAACGCCCCCCGCGCGGCCAGATAGGCGTCGAGATCGCGCCGCTCCGGCAGCGCCGGGATGGTGATCGGCTCGCCCATGTCCAACCCGGCCAGCGCGGCGTCGACCATCACCTCGACATCCATCACCATCTCGGCCGGGATTCCCGCGATCTGTTCGGCGGTCCAGATCGCCGTCCGGGTGATCCCGGGCAACACCGCCTGCACCTTCACCCCCTTGGCCCCCAGTTCGACCTGCAACGCTTCTGTAAAGGCCAGCACATAGGCCTTGGTCGCGGGATAGACGGCCGTGAAGCCGTCGGGCATCAGCGCCGTGACCGACGTGATGTTGATCAGCGTCCCCGCCCCGTTGGCCGCCAGCCGCGGCGCGATCGCGCGCGACAGCCGCGTAACCGCCAATATGTTGAGGTCGATCATCCCGGTCAGATAGGCCGGGTCCGTCTCGACGAAGCTCTGTTCGCCCGCAATCCCGGCATTGTTCACCAGCCCGGTGACGGCGTCATCGTCCCGCAGCCGCGCTTCGATCCGGGCGAGGTCGTCGGCCTTGGCGAGATCGGCGGCGATCACTTCGACATCGACGCCGGTCTGGGCGCGCAGGCTGGCGGCCAGCGCCTCCAGCTTCCCCACCCGTCGCGCGACGAGGATCAGGTTCGCGCCGCGCTTGGCGAAGCGATCGGCATAGACCGCGCCGATGCCGTCCGACGCGCCGGTGATGAGAATGGTTTCGTTGGTCATGGGAAGTCTCCTTTGAGTCCATCCCGTTCGGTTCGCGCGACGTCGAGAAACGGTTCTCGACACGCTCGAACCGAACGGTGTCGGACATGTCAGCCGTTGATGAAATCGAGCAGGTCGGCGTTGAACCGATCCTGATGCGTGACCGTCAATCCATGATCGGCCCCCTCATACACTTTTAGCACCGCTTGCGTAACGATCTTGACGGTGGAGAGGGCGGCCGCGCCGATCGGCACGATCTGGTCGTCGTCGCCGTGCAGCACCAAAGTCGGCACATCGACCTTCGCCAGGTCGGCATGGAAATCGCTTTCGGAAAAGGCGCGGATGCTGTCGAGCTGGCCCTTAAGTCCGCCCATCATCCCCTGCCGCACGAAATCGTCGCGGATGCCGTAGGAGATCACCGCGCCTTCCCGATTATAGCCGTAAAAGGGGATGGTCAGATCCTGGAAGAACTGGCTGCGATTGTCGAACGTCCCCTTGCGGATGCCGTCGAATATCTCGATCGGCAGCCCGCCCGAATTGGCTTCGGTCTTCAGCATCAGCGGCGGCACCGCGCCGATCAGCGCCAGTTTGGCGACTCGCGCCGTGCCATGGCGCCCGACATAGCGGGTGACTTCGCCGCCGCCGGTGGAATGGCCGACCAGCACCACATCGCTCAGATCCAGCGCCTCGATCAGTTCGGCCAGATCGTCGGCATATTGGTCCATATTGTTGTTCGCCCAGACCTGATCCGACCGGCCATGGCTGCGGCGGTCATGGGCGATGGTGCGAAAGCCCCGATCGGCGAAATAGACCATCTGCGCGTCCCAGGCGTCGGCGCTCAGCGGCCAGCCATGGGAAAAGACGATCGGCTGGCCGTCGCGCGGCCCCCAGTCCTTGTAGAAGATGCGGGTGCCGTCCTTGGTGGTGACGAAATTGCTCATGATGAAATCCCTTCTCTGTCTCGGAAGAGCGTTCTCACGCCCTGTGCTTGCAGAATTAGGGAAGTTGGACGAGGATCGGGATTGGCGGTCCCGACATTAAGCGGGCCGATTCCGACAAAGGCGGCACTCATGGACGCGATACAGCCCCCCAGGGCAGAAATCGGGATTCTCCTCTACCGCGACTGCCAGCAGGCGATGGTCCATGGCATGACCGACCTGATCGCCATCGCCGGACAATTTTCACAGCAGCATGGCGGCCCCGCCTTGCGCGTCAGCCATTGGCGCATGCAGGCCGATGGCGGATGCGCCCGCGTGCATGATACGCATGAAGCCCTGGCCGGTACGCCCGACATCTGGCTCGTCCCCGGACGCTTGACCGGCATACCCGATGCCGTTGAGGCCGCACCCTATGCCCGCTGGCTGCTCGATCGCCACGCCGCCGGCGCGACCCTCGCCTCCAATTGCGGCGGCGCCTTCCTGCTTGCGGCGACCGGCCTCCTCAGTGGCCGCCCGGCGACGACGCACTGGTGGTTCGCCGATTCGTTTCGCGCCCGCTTCCCCGATGTGAAGCTGGACTGCGACCGCATCGTGATCGACGATGGCGACATCATCACCGCGGGCGGCCTGATGGCCTGGACCGACCTCGGTCTGCGGCTGGTCGACCGCCTGCTCGGCCCGACGGTGATGCTCGACACCGCCAAATTCCTGCTGATCGACAGCGCCGGGCGCGAACAGAAGCATTTCGCGCGCTTCATGCCGCGCATGACCCATGGCGACGAACCGATTTTGAAGGCGCAGCACTGGCTCGCCGCGCGGGAAGCCAAAGCCGTCAGCGTCGGCGACATGGCGGCGCAGGTCGGTATGGAGGAACGCACCTTCCAGCGCCGTTTCAAGGCGGCGACCGCCATGACGCCGATCGAATATGTCCAGCATCTGCGCGTCGCAAAGGCGCGCGAACATCTGGAGTTTACGAAGCGCACGATCGACCAGATCGCCTGGAGCGTCGGTTATGAAGACGCCGCCGCCTTCCGCAAGCTGTTTCATCGCCTCGTCGGCCTGTCGCCCGGCGACTATCGCGCCCGCTTCGCGGCGCCGAGCGCGCAGGCGGCCTGAATTTTCAATAGTTAGCTAACTATCTAAATTCGATATGGCGTTTCTACTGTCGCACTCGCCGTCTCACACTTGCAGCGTCCGTCCCGGCCCGCTAGGTTCCCGTTTCGTTCCAAACAAGGATTATCATGGACAGCCTGGCCGCCCTCTTCATTCTCGTCGCCCTGCTGATCGGCCTTGCGGTCGGCTGGCTGCTCAAGGACAAGGCGCTTGCCCCGTTGGCCGCCGAGAAGGCGGAACTGCGTGACAAGCTGGACCTCGCCACCAGCCAGCGCAACGGCGCCATCGCCGAACTGGCGGTGGAGCAGGAGCGCGTCCATCAGTCCGCGACCCACATCGCCCGGCTCGAAACCGCCCAACTGGCCGCCGACCAGCGGCTCGAAGCCCTGCAGGCCGCCGCCGCCCAACGCATCGAGTCCATCCAGGCCGAACGCGAAGCCGCGCTGCGCGAACTGGCCGGATTGAAGTCCGATACACAGGCCCGCACCCAGGCCTTCGAGCAGCAGATCGCTGCGCTCCGGGACGCCAAGGAACAGCTCTCCGCCCAGTTCAGCGAAATCGGCGGCAAGTTGCTCGAATCCGCCCAGACCCAGTTCCTGACCCGCGCCGACCAGCGTTTCGCCCAGGCGAACGAGAAGAGCGAGGCCCAGCTCAAGACCCTGCTCAATCCGGTCGAAACCACGCTCAAACGCTATGAGGAGGGCCTCGCCCGCGTCGAAAAGGACCGGGTCGGCAGCTATGCCGAACTGCGCGAGGCGGTGCAGCAGGTGCATCTGGGCCAGGGCCAGGTGCGCGAGGAAACCGCCAAGCTGGTCAACGCGCTGCGCGCCGCGCCCAAGACCCGCGGCCGCTGGGGCGAACAGCAGTTCAAGAACCTCATCGAGACCGCCGGTCTCTCCCCCTTCGTCGATTTCAAGGAAGAAGTGTCGGTCGCGGTCGAAGCCAATGGCTCTGAAACCCGGATGCGGCCCGACTTCGTCATCAACCTGCCTGGCGACCAGCAGATGGTGGTCGATGTCAAATGCTCGCTGGTCGCCTATCTCAACGCCGTCGACCAGGTCGATCCGGCGCTGCGCGACGCCCATATGCTCGACCATGCCCGCGCCATGCGCACCCATGCCGACGCGCTGGGGCGCAAGGCCTATTGGGAGCAGTTCGACAAGGCCCCCGACTTCGTCATCATGTATGTCCCCGGCGACAATTTCGTCACCGCCGCGCTGGAAGCGGACATGGACCTGTGGGAACGCGCGGCCAAGAATCGCGTCATCATCTGTGGTCCCGCCACCTTCCTCCCCCTCGCCCGCACGCTGGCGGGTCATTGGCGCCAGGCCAAGATGCAGGAACAGGCGCAGCAGGTCGGCCAGCTCGGCAAGGAGCTGTATGAGCGCCTGTCCGTCGCCGCGACCCACCTGAAGCGCCTCGGCTCCGGCCTCAACAGCGCCGTCTCGAACTACAACAGCTTCATCGGCAGCTTCGAAAGCCGCGTCCTGTCCACCGGCCGCAAGTTCCGCGACCTCGACATCGAAACCGGCGGCAAGGAGATCGAGGCGATGGAGCCGCTCGACGTGCTGGCCCGCGACGCCCAGACCGACGAGGCGCGGGCCTTGCCGGCGGCGGAATGCATTAAAACAGGAACAAGCATGGCCTGACCGCGTCTCTTCTCCATGAGCGGCAGCAAATCACAGGATTTGACAGAGTCGCGGGTCGGAGAGTGCCATGTGGAAAGCCATCACCCTGCGCCGTCCATTGCGGCGGCGCGAAGACAAAGCGCCAGACGTAACGACGTCGCGCGCGCGCCCGTCCAGACAGGATCATCCCTTTGCCGATCTGATGGCGAAACTGGACAAGATTCCCTATCGGCGGACCCGGAAACCGGCTTTCGGGGGCCGCTGACGCCGCCCGGCCGATAGGCCCCATTGCCGCCCCGCCTTCAGGCTGGCATGGCGGGGGCATGACACGCATCGGCCTGCTTGGCGGCTCCTTCAACCCGGCCCATGGCGGGCACCGCGCCATCTCGCTCTTCGCGAAGGACGCGCTGGACCTGGACGAAATCTGGTGGCTGATATCCCCCGGCAATCCGCTCAAACCCGCCAAAGGCATGGCCCCGCTCCCGGCCCGCCTCGCCCACGCCCGCATCGTCGCCCGCCGCGCCCCGATTCGCGCGACCGCGATCGAGCGGCATCTGCGCACCCGCTACACGATCGACACGCTGCGCGCGCTCACCCGCCGCTACCCCAAAAACCGCTTCATCTGGCTGATGGGCGCGGACAATCTGGCCCAATTCGGCCAATGGCGCGACTGGCGCGGCATCGCCCGGCAAATGCCCATTGCTGTTATCGCCCGTCCGGGCTATGATGACGCCGCCCGTGGCTCTGTGGCCATGAGCTGGCTGCGGCGCTTCGTCCGGTCCGCGCGCCAGAGTGCAGACTGGACGAATTGGAGACCACCGGCGCTCGTGCTATTGCGCTTTCGCCCTGATCCAAGATCGGCGACCCTGCTGCGGCAGGCGGACCCCCTCTGGCATCGCGAATATGAAGCAACGTGTGTGCGCGATCCGCTCACGCGTCGGTACGTCATCTAGATTGGAGTTTCATTGTCTAACCTCGCCTCTGCCAACGATACCGCGCTCGGCGCGCAATCCGTGGCCGCCCTGCACGCCCTCGTCATGCAGTCTCTCGACGACGACCAGGCCCAGGAAACCATCTCCATCCCGCTGGAAGGCAAGAGCAGCATCGCCGATTATATGGTGATCGCCAGCGGCCGTTCGTCGCGTCAGGTCGCCGCGATCGCCCAGCATCTGGCCGAGAAGATCAAGAAGGAAACGGGCCGCTCCGCGCGGGTCGAGGGACTTCCGGTCGCCGACTGGGTGCTGATCGACGCCGGCGACGTGATCGTCCATCTGTTCAAGCCGGAAGTGCGCAGCTTCTACAATCTGGAACGGATGTGGGGCTTCGTCGACGCGCCGGTCGCGGGCAACGCCTGACCTCTGCATTCCGTTCGTCCTGAGTAGCCGCTGAGCGAAGTCGAAGCGGCGTATCGAAGGATTGCGCGGGTGCTTCGATATGGGGCTTCGCCTCTACTCAACACGAACGGAGTAGGGTGTGCTCCTTCACATCATCGCGCGCGGCAAGATCGGGCGGTCACCCGAAGCCGATCTGGTAGATCGCTACGTCAAGCGGCTGACCATGCCGCACAAGATCACCGAAATGCCCGACCGCGGCGGCAAGCTGCCCCCGGTCGCACCCGGCACCGTCACCGTGATGCTGGACGAAAAAGGCAAGCAGCTCGGTTCCCTCGACTTCGCCCGACGGATCGAGGGCTGGCGCGACGCAGGCACGCGCGAATGTCGATTCCTGATCGGCGCGGCGGACGGATTCGATGACGCCGAGCGGGCGAATGCGGACCTGCTGATCGCCTTCGGCGCCATGACCTGGCCGCACATGATGGCCCGCGCGATGCTGGCTGAACAATTGTGGCGCGCCTGCTCGATCCTTGCGGGCCACCCCTATCACCGCGAGGGTTAGCCGCCCTTTCGACCATGCTCGACACGCCCTGCGCTTATGCCTAGTCAGGAACGATACGGGTCGGGGCATCGGGTGAAGCGCAATCTCCTCATCGCAAGCATAATGGCGGGCCTGATGGCCCTGGCCGCCACGCGCCTGCCCGCCGCAGACGACCGCGCGATCATCCTGTCCGGCACCGCCGGCACGACGCTGGCGCAGGAGCAGCAGGCGCTCAAAAACGCCCGCCGCCAGTCGGACGAGGCCCGCGACCGCTCCGCCCGGCTGGAACAGCAGGCCGGGCTGGCCCGCGACGAGGCCGAACAGGCGCGCCGCCGCGCCGCCGCGCTCGCCGCCCGCATCCAGCAGGCGGAGGCCGACATTCAGGCGGCGCAGGCCCGGATCGCCATCATCGCCCGGATGCAGCGCGCGCAGGCCGCGCGTCTCGCCGCCAGGCAGGAACCCGTCGTCCGCCTGACGGCCGCGCTCCAGATGATGGCCCGCCGTCCGCTGGCGCTGGCGCTGGTCCAGCCCGGATCGGTCGGCGACGCGGTCCATATGCGCGCGGTGCTGGGGCAGGTGCTGCCGGTGATCGAGCAGCGCACGGCCGGCCTGCGGCAGGAACTGGACAAGAGCCGCGCCCTGCGCGCCACCGCGCAGCAGGCGGCCGATGCGCTGGGCAAGGCGCAGGCCGACCGCAAGGACCGGCAGACCGCGCTCGCCGCCCTCGAAACGCAAAAACGCATCGCCGCCCGCGACTATGGCGCCAATGCCGGCATGGAGAGCGAGCGGGCGCTCGCGCTGGGCGAACGGGCGCGCGACATCGTCGACCTGATGGACCGGCTGGAACAGGCCGGCGACCTGCGCGAGCGGCTGGCTGCCCTGTCCGGCCCGCTGCTTCGCCCCGCCCGCCCCGATCAGACCGGCGCCCCCGCCCCGGAGCGCGATGCGTCCGCCAGCGGCCCGCCGCCCTATCGCCTGCCGGTGATCGGCCAGCTCGTCACCGGCATGGGCGAGGTCAATGACGGGGGCGTGCGATCGCGCGGGCTGACTTTGGTGACCCAGCCGGGTGCGCAGGCGATCGCGCCCACCGCCGGCCGCATCGCCTTCGCCGGCCCCTATCGCGATTATGGCCAGATCCTCATCATCGACCATGGCCAGGGCTGGACCACCCTCATCACCGGCCTGCACCGCGTCACGGCACAGGTCGGCGACAGCGTGCGCCAGGGCGACCCCGTCGGCATCACCGGCCCGGAACGCCCCAACATCACCGTGGAACTGCGCCGCAACGGCCGACCAGTGGATATCGTGCCGCTGGTGGGGCTTGGTTAACCCGACGCTCATCGACCCTGCGCGACATTCATCGAAGCGCGCTTTTGCGTTGGCACGAGAATCGGCCTATATCGGGGATCAGATGCCGGAATCTAGGACAGCCATGAAATCCACCTTCCTCCAGGGCGCAGTCGCGCTCGGGGCGCTTGCGCTCATCCCTGCCACCACCGCAGCCCTCGCCGACGGGGAGGCGTCGAGCTACAAGGCGCTCGACGAGTTCATGGACGTGTTCCAGAAGGTCCGCAGCGACTATGTCGAAAAGGTCGACGACGAAAAGCTGATCAAGGGCGCGATCGACGGAATGCTCGCCAGCCTCGACCCGCATAGCAGCTTCCTCGACGCGCGCGACTTCCAGAATCTGCGCACCCAGACGGAGGGCAGCTATGGCGGCCTGGGCCTGTCGGTCACGCAGGAGGATGGCGCGGTCAAGGTGATCGCGCCGACGCAGGACACCCCGGCCTGGCGGGCGGGGATCAAGGCGGGCGACTATATCACCCATATCGACGGCCAGTTGATCTATGGCGGCACGCTGGACGAGGCGGTCGACAAGATGCGCGGCGCGCCGGGCACCAGCCTGAAGCTGACCATCGTGCGCGCCGGCCGCGACAAGCCGATCGAACTGACCCTGACGCGCGAGATCATCCAGCTCAAGCCCGTGAAATGGGAAGTGAAGAACAATATCGGCATCGTCAACATCGTCAGCTTCTCGGCCAATACCGGGGCCGACGTGCGGTCGGCGATCCGCAGCATCGACAAGTCGCTGGGCCACAAGCCCACCGGCTATATCCTCGACCTGCGGTCCAATCCCGGCGGCTTGCTGGACGAAGCGGTGAGTGTCAGCGACGCCTTCCTGGAGCGCGGCGAGATCGTGTCGCAGCGCGGCCGGGCGAAGGGCGATGTCGAACGCTATTACGCCAAGCCCGGCGACGACGCCAAGGGTCTGCCGGTGATCGTGCTGGTCGATGCAGGTTCGGCTTCGGCCTCCGAAATCGTCGCGGGCGCATTGCAGGACCAGCATCGCGCGCTGGTGATGGGCGAACGCAGCTTCGGCAAGGGCAGCGTCCAGACCATGTTGCCGCTGTCGAACACTACCGCGCTCAAGCTGACGACGGCGCGCTACTACACGCCGTCGGGCCGCAGCGTGCAGGAAGGCGGCATCCAGCCCGATATCCGCGTGCCGCAGTTGAGCGATCCCGATTACAAGAACCGGCCGAAATATCGCGAGAGCGACCTGCGCCGTCACCTGATCAACGAGATCAAGACCGACGACAAGGCGCTGGAGGAAGACAGCAAGGACGATCCGCGCTTCGCCCTGTCGGCCGAGGAACTGAAGAAGAAGGGCGTCGAGGACTTCCAGCTCGACTATGCGCTCAAGACGATCGCGCGCCTGGCCGGCACGCCCGGCGCGACCATCGCCCAGGCGCAGGGGACGGCGCGCAAGCCGGGGGCGAAATAAGGCGATCTCTTCACCATGGCGTGTTCCCGCGCAGGCGAACACGCCATGATATGTCCAGGCCATCAAGTTCAGCATGACGAAAGCAAGCCAAGGCTTTAAGCGGGCATCATGAAGAGCATCCCGCTTGCCCGCACCATCGCCTTGCTGACGCCCGTCCTGCTGCTGGGCGGCGCCTATGCGTCGCAATATGTCGGCGGCCTGCACCCCTGCGACATGTGCTGGTGGCAGCGTTACCCCCATATGGCCGCGATCCCGCTGGCGCTGCTGGCCTATGCGCTGCGCGGCCGCGCCTGCGTCAGCGCGCTGTTCGCGGGGCTGGCCGGCCTCGCCATCGGCATCAGCGGGCTGATCGGCCTGTTCCATGCCGGGGTCGAATATGGCTGGTGGGAAGGACTGACCACCTGCTCCACCACCCCGGCGGGCGGCGGCGCCGACCTGCTCAACCAGATCTGGGCGACGCCGATCACCCGTTGCGACGTCGCGCCATGGGATCTTTTCGGCATTTCGCTCGCCGGCTATAACGGCCTCTTGTCCGGAGCCGCCGCGCTCGCCATCTTGGCGCTATTGCTCAAGGCGAGAAAAGCATGACCGCGCCCAAGGATTTTCCCCGACCGGGCAAGCGCCTGTCCGATGCCGACCGCGCCGCCATGGTGCGGGTCGACCAGGCTGGCGAGTTTGGCGCGGTGCGCATCTATGCCGGGCAACTGGCGGTGATGGGCGATCGCCATCCCTATGGTCGCCTGATTGCCGGTATGGCGGCGCAGGAGGAACGGCATCGCGCCGCCTTCGACGCGATGATCGCCCGGCGCGGGGTGCGCCCGACGGCGCTGGCGCCGATCTGGAGCGCCGCCGGTTTCGCGCTGGGCGCGGTCACGGCCGCCATGGGCCCGAAGGCCGCCATGGCCTGCACCGCGGCGATCGAAACCGAGATCGACCGCCATTATGCCGAGCAACTGGCGCAATTGGGCGACAGCGATTCGGAACTCTCCACCGCCATTGCGGATTTCCAGGCGGAGGAGGTCGAACATCGCGACGCGGCGATCGCGCACGGTGCGGAGCAGGCACCTGCCTACCCCCTCTTGTCGGGCGCCATCCGTTTGGGATGCCGGGCCGCCATCGCGCTTTCCAAGCGCCTTTGATAAGGACGGACAGATGATGAAGACCCCGATGATTGCAAAGGCTCTGACCATTGGGCTGATGCTGGGCGCGTCCGTCCCCGCCCTGGCCCAACCTGCCACTGCGCCGACCGCGGTGACCGATCCCGCGTCGGAGAAGGTCAATATCGTCATCGTCTATGGCGACGACGCCTGCCCGCAAAGCGCTGGCGACGACATCGTCGTGTGCGCGCGCAAGGGCGAGGAGGAACGTTATCGCATCCCCGAACCGCTGCGCGGCGATCCCAACATGCCGAGCAAGCAGGCCTGGGGCGAACGGGTGCGGTCGATGGAATATGTCGGCCGCTCCGGCACCGAAAGCTGCTCGCCGGTCGGCAGCGGCGGCGCGACCGGCTGCTTCGCGCAACTGTCCCGCCTGGCCAAGGCGGAGCGGCAGGCGCTCGACAATGCAAGCTGGAAGGATCTGGTCGCGGCCGAGCGCGCCAAGCGCCTGTCCACCATCGATGCCGACAGCGACGCGATCGAGGCGCGGGTGAAGGCCGAGGAAAAAGCGGCGCAGCAGCCCGCACCGGCGCCGTCCGCGACCCGGCCATGACGGATTGTGGGCGTTGATGACGTCCTGATCCATGAGCCGCCGGGCATTGGGCACGCCCGGCATCCAACGGGGGTGGTAAAGGATTCTCTTATGCGACCGCGCGTCGTGCTTCCCCTGGTCGGCCTGTTGCTGGCCCCGCTGCTTCCCTCTCCGGCGCTTGCGCAGGCGGAGCCGCCGCCCGAACGGATCATCAACCTGCTGGTCTATGGCGACGATCCCTGCCCGCAGAGCAAGGGCGACGAGATCGTCGTGTGCGCCCGCAAGCCCGAGGCGGAGCGCTACCGCATCCCCAAGAAATTGCGGGAAAAGCCCGCCGTGTCGGGCGGTCCGGGCTGGGGCAGCCAGGTGGCGACGATGGAGCAGACCCAGCGGCAGACGCTGCCCAATAGCTGCAACGCCATCGGCAGCAACGGCTTTACCGGCTGCACCGCCCAGATGCTGCAACAATGGTTCGCCGAACGGCGGATGCAGGAAAGCGCCGGCGAGCCTTGAGACAGGCTAAGACCTGATGGATGTCAGGGCCGCTGGCCTTCCAGTTCCGGGCCGCTGTCCACCGTCGCGCGGAAATCCGGCTTGTTGCTGATTCCCGCCGCCTGTTCATAGGCCAGCCCCGCATCGAGCAGCCCCTGTTCGGCATAGGCCGCGCCGATGAAGCTCAACCCTACCGGCAGGCCGCGCACCAGCCCCATCGGCACGGTCAGATGCGGATAGCCCGCGATCGCCGCCGGGCCGGTGGAGCCGCCCGGTCCCTCATATTGATCGCCCCACACGGTATCGGACGGCCAGGCCGGGCCGTAGCTGATCGTCACCAGCAGATCGACGCGGTTATCAGCCAGCATCGCGTCGATTCCCTCCCGCCCCGCCAGCCGCAACGATGTTGCGCGCGCCGCTTTGTAGGCCGGGTCGTCCAGCCCGGCCTTGGCTTGCGACAGGGCGAAGATTTCCTGCCCGAACAGCGGCATCTCCGACACCTTGTGCGCGTCGTCGAAGGCGATGAGACCGGCGAGCGTGCGGCTGTCCACCTGGTCGGGCCGTGTGGTGGCGAGATAGGCGTTCACGTCCGCCTTGAACTCATATTGCAGCACGTCGTAGCTGGCGGCCGACATACCTTCCATCGGCGGTTTCTTCACCTCCACCAAGGTCGCGCCCAGTCCCTTGAGCAGCGCCAGCGCCGCTTCATAGCGCTCCAGCAGTTCCGGTTGCGCGCCGCCGCGCAGCACGCCGATCCGCATCCTGCCGATCGCGGCGGGATCGAGCGCGGCGGCATGATCGCCCGCATGGGCCATGGCGTCGGCAGTGGCAGGGTCGGCGGGGTCGCTGGCGATCAGCGCCGACAGCAGGATGGCGACGTCGCGCACGCTGCGCGCCATGGGGCCGGCCGTATCCTGGCTATGGCTGATCGGTACGATATGGGTGCGGGGTATGAGGCCGACCGTCGGCTTCAACCCCACCAGCCCCATCATCGAGGCGGGGCAGATGATCGACCCGTTGGTTTCGCTGCCGATCGCGGCAGGGGCGAAGCCGGCGGCGACCGCTGCGCCCGATCCGCTCGACGACCCGCAGGTGGTGCGATCGAGCGCATAGGGATTGCGGGTGAGCCCGCCGATCGCGCTCCAGCCGCTCATCGACCGTTCTGAGCGGAAATTGGCCCATTCGGACAGGTTGGTCTTGCCCAGGATGATCGCGCCCCTCGCTCTCAGCGCTGCGGCGACCGGCGAATCGCGGCCCGGATCGTTGCGGGCGAGCGCCAGCGACCCGGCGGTGGTCGGCATCCCCGCCGCCTCGATATTGTCCTTGAGCAGGATCGGCACGCCATGGAGCGGCCCGCGCAGCTTGCCCGCGCGGCGCTCGGCGTCCAGCGCCCGCGCTTCCTGCATCGCATGGGGATTGAGACTGATGATGCTGTTGAGGCGCGGCCCCTTGCGGTCCAGCGCCGCGATGCGTTGCAGATAGGCGCGCACCGCCTTCTGACTGGTGGTGCGGCCGGCCGCCAGATCGGCGGAGAGCGACGCGACCGTCGCCTGCTCGATCTGCGCCCGCGCGGGCGCTGCGGCCAGCAGCAGGGCCAGGATGGGCAGCAGCCTCTTCATCGCGGATAGACCTCGTCCATATGGGCAAGGCTCTTGACGATCAGCGCCTCCAATACCGCCATGTCGATGCCGGACAGGCGTTTCACATAGAGGCAGCCCTTGCCGCGCCGATGCGTGCCCAAAGTGGCGAAATCCATGTCCGCCAGCCCGGCCAGATAGAAGACCAGCTCCGCCTTGCGCGGCGCAAAGCCGATGCGGCAGCTCTCGCCCTCGCGCCCGCTGTCATAGCGATAGTGATAGCGGCCGAAGCCGATGATGCTGGATCCCCACAGGCGCGGCGGTTCGCCCGACAGGCGCGCCATCAGCGCCGCCGCGATCCGGCCGTCCGCGCGCCGCTCTTCGGGCTCGACCGCCGCCAGAAACGCGTCCACGTCCGCCGCCGTTTCGACCGTCTTGTTCGCGTCCTTCGCCATGGCTTGCCTTCCCCGCGCCGCTCGCCTAGAGGCTAGCGCGTCATCTGGGGAGTAGCCAGCCGTTCCGCCGAGGAACGGGCCATATGTCAACATATTTGGCCGAGAGGTCATGGCATATGGGACGCGGGTCACCGCTTCTGGCGAGACCAATGGCATCGGCGCTTCTCTGTCCGGCCGGGCGGGAGGCGACGGTGGCATTGCGTCTGTTTCACTTCCGCCCGGCCCCGGAAATTCACGATGGAAGCTCTCTTCACCTCCGCCGCGCTCGTCGCGCTCGCCGAAATGGGCGACAAGACGCAGTTGCTGGCCATGCTGCTCGCCACCCGCTTTCGCAAGCCGGTGCCGATCATCCTGGGCATTTTCGCGGCCACGGTCGCCAATCATTTCCTCGCCGCGCTGGTCGGCCATTCGATCGCGGGCGTGCTGACGCAGGAGTGGTTCCGCTACGCCGTCGCCGCCTCCTTCATCGCCATGGCCGCCTGGACGCTGATCCCCGACACGTTCGACGAGGATGCGCCGCTGAAAGCCCCGACCAAGGCGGGCGTGTTCGTGACGACGCTGGTCGCCTTCTTCCTGGTCGAGATGGGCGACAAGACGCAGGTTGCGACCGTGGCGCTGGGCGCGCGGTTCGACAATCTGGTCGCCGTCACCATGGGCACGACGCTGGGCATGATGATCGCCAATGTGCCGGCCGTCCTGTTCGGCGAGGCGCTGGCCAAGAAGGTGCCGATGCGCGCGTTGCAGATCGGCGCGGCGTTGCTGTTCCTGGGTCTGGGCTTGTGGATGCTGGCCGATCTGCAAGGCTGGTTCGGCTAAAGGCGGTTGTCAGCGCGCGGCGGCTGTTGCAAGGGGTTTGGCAGAGTCATTCCCTTAAATTTAGACATGGGACGCGCGTGATGAAGGACAGTCTGGTTACGGTGTTCGGCGGCGGCGGCTTTCTGGGCCGGCAGGTCGCCCAGGCGCTGATGGCGCAGGGCGCACGGGTGCGGATCGCGCAGCGCGACCTGGCCACCGCGATGAAGGTCAAGACGCTGGGCAATCTGGGCCAGACCCAGTTCGTCGCCGCGGACATCCGCAAGCCCGACAGCGTCGCCCGCGCCATCCATGGCAGCGACGTCGTCGTCAATCTGGTCGGCATATTGGCGGGCGATTTCGACGCCTTCCACCATGTCGGCGCGGCCAATGTGGCGAAAGCTGCCGCTGCGGCAGGCGCGACCACGCTGGTCCATGTCTCGGCGATCGGCGCGGACGCCGAAAGCCCGTCGGCCTATGGCCGGTCGAAGGCGGCGGGCGAGACCGCGGTCAAGGCCGCCTTCCCCAGCGCCACCATCATTCGCCCGTCGATCGTCTTCGGGCCGGAGGACCAGTTCCTCAACCGTTTCGCCGACCTCATCAGCCTGTTCCCGGTCGTCCCGGTGATTGCGCCTGCGACCAAGTTCCAGCCGGTCTATGTCGGCGACGTTGCCGACGCGATCGCCCATGCCGCCGCGCAGCCCGGCCTCTATGGCGGCAAGACCTATGAGGTCGCCGGCCCGCAGGTGATGAGCATGAAGGAGATCAACGCCTGGATCGCCAGGGCGATCGGCCGTGACAAGCCCCTGATCGACGTGCCGCAGGGCGTCGCGTCGCTGCTGGCGATGCTGCCGGGCGGCCCGATCAGCCGCGACCAGCTCGCCATGCTGGGCCGCGACAATGTCGCCGCGCCCGGGGCGGAAGGGCTGGAAGCGCTGGGCGTCGCGCCGACGCCGCTCGGCGCAGTCGCCGACAAGTGGATGGTCCGCTATCGCCGCCACGGCCGTTTCGCCGGCCGCGCGCGCGCCTGACATAGCCTTGTTCTCCCGCGCAGGCGGGAGACCAGCCCCACCGTCCGAACTGGATTGAACCGAGTCACGTGCCTCGGTTCAACGCCTTCGCGAGAGCACGCTGCGCCAAAGGCTTCCCATGGACCTCCATTATCTGACCGTCATCCTGCTGGGCATCGTGGAAGGGCTGACCGAATTCCTGCCGGTATCCTCGACCGGGCATCTGATCCTGGCGAGCGAATTGCTGAGCTATGATTCGGCCAGCTGGGCGATGTTCAACGTCGTGATCCAGCTCGGCGCGATCCTGGCGGTGGTGGTGCTCTACTGGCGCACTTTCTGGGCAGTGGCGATGGGGCTGTTGCGGCGCGAGCCGGTAAGCTGGCGGTTCCTGCGCAACCTGCTGCTCGCCTTCATCCCCGCCGCCATCGTCGGCCTGGCGCTGCACGACTATGTCGAGATGCTGCTGGGCGCGCCCAGGGTCGTCGCCTGGGCGTTGATCGTGGGCGGCGTAGCGATCCTGCTCATCGAACGCATGGTGAAGGAACAGCGGTTCCACGGCATCGCCGACATCCCCGCTATCCGGGCGCTGGGCGTAGGCCTGATCCAGTGCATATCGATGATTCCCGGCGTCAGCCGGTCGGGCGCTACGATCATGGGCGCGCTGACGCTGGGCGTCGAGCGCCGCACCGCGGCGGAGTTCAGCTTCTTCCTGGCAATCCCGACCATGTTGGGCGCGACGACCCTGGAACTGCTGAAGAAGGGCGACCAGATCACCAGCGCGACGGTGGGCTGGGACAGTATCGCGCTCGGCTTCATCGTCTCCTTCTTCGTCGCCCTTCTGGTCATCAAATGGTTCGTCGGGCTGGTGTCCAAACATGGCTTCACCCCCTTTGCCTGGTATCGAATCGTCGCCGGCTGCGCCGCGCTGATCTGGCTCGGCATGAGGTAGGTCCGAAACGGTCCTTATGTTACGCTAGTTTTTGCGATCCATTCGCAATTAAGCGGTAAAATCCCATTTAATTAGTAAGTCATGCTGACCTAACTGCCAGAATCCACGTGACTGCGCGGGTTTTTCTGCTATGCGCGCTGCTGAAACAGATTCAGAGGCGATCCATGGCTGACAATCCGATGCTGAAATTTGTGGGTAAGGCACAATCCTACCCGGAAAAGCGCGCGGCGGACGACCGCGCCGACGATTTTCTGGAAATCAGCCGCAGCTTCATTCTCGATAAGGCGGAAGAACAGGCGTCGCGCTGCTCGCAATGCGGCGTCCCCTATTGCTCGACCCATTGCCCGCTGCACAATCATATCCCCGACTGGCTGCGCCTGACCGCCGAAGGCCGGTTGCGCGAAGCCTATGAACTGTCGAACCTGACCAGCACCATGCCCGAAATCTGCGGCCGCATCTGCCCGCAGGACCGGCTGTGCGAGGGCAATTGCGTCATCGAATTTTCCGGCCATGGCGCCGTGACCATCGGCAGCGTCGAAAAATACATCACCGACACCGCCTGGAAGGAAGGCTGGGTCGAACCGCTGGTCCCCGGCGCGGCGCGCGGCCAGTCGGTCGGCGTCATCGGTGCGGGACCGGCCGGCCTGACGACGGCGGAATATCTGCGCGTGGCGGGCTATGAGATCCATGTCTACGACCGGCACGATCGCGCCGGCGGCCTGCTGACCTATGGCATCCCCGGCTTCAAGCTGGAGAAGGACGTGGTCATGCGCCGCATCCAGCGGCTCAAGGACGGCGGCATCATCTTCCACGACAGTTTCGAGATCGGCCGCGACGCCACGCTGGAACAGTTGCGCCAGAAGCATGATGCGATCCTGATCGCGACGGGCGTCTACAAGCCGCGCGACATCAAGGCGCCGGGCGTCGGCGCCGCGGGCGTGGTCAAGGCGCTCGACTATCTCACCGCCTCCAACAAGGCGGGCTTCGGCGACGCCGTGCCGGAACATGACGACGGGTCGCTGCTGGCGACCGGCAAGAATGTCGTCGTCATCGGCGGCGGCGACACGGCGATGGACTGCGTCCGCACCGCGATTCGCCAGGGTGCCAAGTCGGTCAAGTGCCTCTACCGCCGTGACCGGGAAAATATGCCCGGATCGCAGCGTGAAGTCGCCAATGCGGAGGAAGAAGGCGTCGAGTTCGTCTGGCTGACCGCGCCGATCGCCTTTGAGGGCACGGAGCATGTTACGGGCGTCAAGGTCACCAAGATGCGCCTCGGCCAGCCCGACGCCTCCGGTCGTCGTGCGCCGGAAGCCGATCCGGGCAGCGAACATACGCTGGAAGCCGATCTGGTCATCAAGGCGCTGGGCTACGACCCTGAAGAACTGCCCAGGCTGTTCGGCGCCGACGACCTGTCGGTCACCCGCTGGGGCACGCTGCGCGTCGATCACAAGACGATGATGACCAGCGTGGACGGCGTGTTCGCGGCCGGCGACATCGTGCGCGGCGCATCGCTGGTCGTCTGGGCGATCCGCGACGGGCGGGATGTGACGGATCATATGCATCGCTATCTGAAGGCGAAGGCCAAGGCGGGCGAAAGGGTCGCGGCGTGATGCGCTTCACTTCCCTCGTCGCCCCTTTGCTGCTGCTATCCGCCCCGATCGCTGCGCAGGCCCAGGCGCCTGCTGCAACGGTAGAAGCTGTCGATCCGGCGCTGCTGGCCAAGGCCAAGCCGATCGCCGCCGTTATTCTGCCCGATGGCACCATGGAAAAAATGATGGGGCCGATGATGCAGAAGATGATGGGACCGATGATGGACGGCATGACCAAGATGCCGATCCGCGAGTTCCTGAAAGTCGGTGGCCTCGATCCGGAACAGGCGGACAAGCTGGGCGAAGGGACGATCGAGGAGATGATGGCGATCATCGATCCCAATTTCCGGAAGCGCATGGACGTGGTCGTCAACAGCATGATGCCCGCAATCGGTCGCTTCATGGGGCGCTATGAACCGGATATGCGCGAAGGCATGGCGGAGGCTTTCGCCTCTCGCTACAATTCTGCCGAACTCGACCAGATCGGCGCGTTTTTCAAGACGCCCATCGGCGCGAAGTTCGGCGCAGGCTTCATGGAGCTGGCTGCCGACCCGCATTATATCGGTCGACTGCAGAAGGTGATGCCGGAAATGATGCAGGCCATGCCGGAGATCATGAAATCATCTGCGGCCGAACTCGAAAAGCTGCCCAAGCCGCGCACCTATAACGACCTGACCAAGGCTGAACGCGACCGCCTCACTACATTGCTCGGGGCGGACGCCAAGAAGGCCAACTGACAATCGACGCCGGCGATGCCGGCAATCAACGGAATGACAGCGGCCGTACCCAGAAAGCGGATGGCCACAGGCAAGGGTAAGTCATCATGACCGACACCAACTTCACCGCCAGCCCCGAAGAGCGCGCACGGATCGCGGCCGAGGGCATGTATCATCCCGAGATGGAAGGCGACGCCTGTGGCGTGGGCCTGGTCGCCGCGACCGATGGTCGGCCCAGCCGCCGCGTCGTCGCCTCCGCCATCGATGCGCTCAAGGCGGTATGGCATCGCGGCGCGGTCGATGCCGACGGCAAGACCGGTGACGGCGCGGGCATCCATGTCGACCTGCCGGTGCGCTTCTTCGACGATGCGATCGCGGATTCGGGCCACAAGCCGCTGCCCAATCGCCTCGCCGTCGGCATGATCTTCCTGCCGCGCACGGACCTCAGCGCCCAGGAAACCTGCCGTACTATCGTGGAAGCCGAGATCATCGAGGCCGGCTACACCATCTATGGCTGGCGCCAGGTGCCGGTGGACGTGTCGGTCATCGGCGAAAAGGCGCAGCGCACGCGCCCCGAAATCGAGCAGATCATGATCGCCGGCCCGATGCCGGAGGAACGCGACCAGGCCGAATTCGAAAAGGATCTTTACCTGATCCGCCGCCGGATCGAAAAGCAGGTCATCGCCGCGCAGATCCAGGATTTCTACGTCTGCTCGCTGTCGTGCCGGTCGATCATCTACAAGGGGCTGTTCCTCGCCGAATCGCTGTCGGTCTTCTTCCCCGATTTGCAGGACGAGCGGTTCGAAAGCCGCGTCGCCATCTTCCATCAGCGCTATTCGACCAACACCTTCCCGCAATGGTGGCTGGCCCAGCCGTTCCGCACCCTCGCCCATAATGGCGAGATCAACACGATCCGCGGCAACAAGAACTGGATGAAGAGCCACGAGATCAAGATGGCCTCGCTGGCCTTCGGCGAGCAGTCGGAGGACATCAAGCCGGTCATCCCCGCCGGTGCGTCCGACACCGCCGCACTCGACGCCGTGTTCGAAGCCATCTGCCGGTCGGGCCGCGATGCGCCAACCGCCAAGCTGATGCTGGTCCCCGAAGCCTGGCAGGCACAAAGCGCCGACCTGCCTAAGGCGCACGCCGACATGTACGACTATCTCGCCTCCGTCATGGAGCCGTGGGACGGCCCCGCCGCGCTCGCCATGACCGACGGCCGCTGGGTCGTCGCCGGCGTGGATCGCAATGCGCTGCGCCCGCTGCGTTATACGCTGACCGGCGACAATCTGCTGATCGTGGGTTCGGAGACCGGCATGGTCGTCGTGCCCGAAACCACCATCGTCAAGAAGGGCCGCATGGGTCCGGGCCAGATGATCGCCGTCGACCTGCTCGAAGGCGAAATCTACGACGATCGCGCGATCAAGGATCGAATCGCGGGCGAGCGCCCCTATGGCGAACTCATCAAGGACTTTCTGACCGTCGCCGACCTCGGCGACGCGCCAACTGCGCTGCCCGGCTGGGACAAGGCCGAACTGACCCGCCGCCAGGTCGCCGCCAACCTGACGCTGGAGGATCTGGAACTGATCCTCTCGCCCATGGTGGAGGACGCCAAGGAAGCGATCGGGTCGATGGGCGACGACACGCCGCTCGCGGTCATTTCCGACAAGCCGCGCACGATCAGCCATTTCTTCCGCCAGAATTTCAGCCAGGTCACCAACCCGCCGATCGATCCGCTGCGCGAACGGCATGTGATGAGCCTGAAGACGCGCTTCTCCAACCTCCACAACATCCTGGAGGAAGGCGCACAGAACAGCCATGTGCTGGTGCTGGAATCGCCGGTCGTGACGAGCGCCGAATGGGCGCGGCTGAAGGCCTATTTCGGTCCGTCCGTGGCCGAGATCGACTGCACCTTCCCCGCAAGCGGCGGGCAGGAGCAACTGCGCGCCGCCATTTCCCGCATTCGCGAGGAGGCCGAGCAGGCGGTGCGCGAGGGGCGCACCGAAATCTTCCTGACCGACGAGGGCGTCAATGCCGATCGTGCGGCCATCGCCGGCGTGCTGGCGGCGGCGGCGGTCCATACGCATCTGGTGCGCAAGGGGCTGCGCAGCTACGCATCGATCAACGTGCGGTCGTGCGAAGCGCTCGACACCCATTATTTCGCGGTGCTGATCGGCGTCGGCGCGACCACGGTGAACGCCTATCTGGCCGAAGCCAGCATCGCCGACCGCCACAGCCGCGGCCTGTTCGGCGATCTGGCGCTAGACGCCTGTTTCGAACGCTATCGCACGGCCATCAACGAAGGCCTGCTCAAGATCATGTCCAAAATGGGCATCGCGGTCATCAGCAGCTATCGCGGCGGCTATAATTTCGAGGCGGTCGGCCTGTCGCGCGCGCTGGTCAACGATCTGTTCCCCGGTATGCCAGCGAAGATTTCAGGCGAGGGCTATGCCTCGCTCCACTACAGCGCGATGCTGCGCCACGAGCAGGCGTTCGACGCCGCTGCCGTACGCCTGCCGATCGGCGGCTTCTACCGCCAGCGCCAGGGCGGCGAGAGCCATGCCTATTCGGCGCAGCTGATGCACCTGTTACAGACGGCCGTGGCGACCGACAGCTATTCGACCTATCTACAATTTTCGCGCGGCGTCCGCGATTTGCCGCCCGTCTACCTGCGCGACCTGATGGAGTTCAACTTCGCCCGCGAAGCCGTACCGATCGACGAGGTCGAGGCGACCACCGAAATTCGCAAGCGCTTCGTGACGCCGGGCATGTCGCTGGGCGCGCTCAGCCCCGAAGCGCATGAAACGCTGGCGATCGCGATGAACCGCATCGGCGCCAAGGCGGTGTCGGGCGAAGGTGGCGAGGATGCGAACCGCTTCAAGCCCTATGACAATGGCGACAACGCCAACTCGGTCATCAAGCAGATCGCGTCCGGCCGCTTCGGCGTCCATGCCGAATATCTGGCGTCGGCCGAGGAGATCGAGATCAAGGTCGCGCAGGGCGCCAAGCCCGGCGAGGGCGGCCAGTTGCCCGGCTTCAAGGTGACCGAATTCATCGCCAAGCTGCGCCATTCGACGCCGGGCGTGACGCTGATCTCGCCGCCGCCCCATCACGACATCTATTCGATCGAGGATCTGGCGCAGCTCATCTACGACTGCAAGATGATCAACCCGCGCGCCCGCGTGTGCGTGAAGCTGGTCAGCCAGGCCGGTATCGGCACTGTCGCGGCGGGCGTGGCCAAGGCCCATGCCGACGTCATTCTGATCGCGGGCCATGTCGGCGGCACCGGCGCCAGCCCGCAGACCAGCATCAAATATGCCGGCACGCCCTGGGAAATGGGCCTGTCCGAAGCCAATCAGGTGCTGACCCTCAACGGCCTGCGCCATCGGGTGAAGCTGCGTACCGACGGCGGCCTCAAGACCGGGCGCGATATCGTGATCGCCGCGATCCTGGGCGCGGAAGAGTTCGGCATCGGCACGCTGAGCCTCGTCGCCATGGGCTGCATCATGGTGCGCCAGTGCCACAGCAACACCTGCCCGGTGGGCGTGTGCGTGCAGGATGAAAAGCTGCGCCAGAAGTTCACCGGCACCCCGGAGAAGGTCATCAACCTGATGACCTTCATCGCCGAAGAAGTGCGCGAAGTGCTGGCGCGCCTCGGCTTCCGCAGCCTGGACGAAGTGATCGGGCGGACGGAACTGCTCAAGCAGGTCAATCGCGGCGCCGAACATCTGGACGATCTCGACCTCAACCCGATCCTGGCCAAGGTGGACGCGCCCGACGACCAGCGCCGCTTCAGCCTGACGCAATGGCGCAACGAGGTGCCCGACAGCTTGGATGCGCAGATGATGCGCGATGCCAAGGCGGTGTTCGAGCGTGGCGAGAAGATGCAGCTCACCTATACGGTGCGCAACACGCATCGCGCGGTCGGCACGCGGTTGTCATCCGCCGTCACGGACCGGTTCGGCATGTCGACGCTGGCCGACGGCCATTTGACCGTGCGCCTGCGCGGGTCGGCGGGCCAGTCGCTGGGCGCCTTCCTGTGCAAAGGCATCACCCTTGAAGTGTTCGGCGACGCCAACGACTATGTCGGCAAGGGGCTGTCGGGCGGCATCATCAAGGTGCGCACGACCGTCTCCAGCCCGCTCTCGTCCAAGGACAATACGATCCTGGGCAACACCGTCCTCTATGGCGCAACCAGCGGCAAGCTGTTCGCGGCCGGTCAGGCCGGTGAACGCTTCGCCGTCCGCAATTCGGGGGCGCAGGTCGTGGTCGAGGGCTGCGGCGCCAATGGCTGCGAATATATGACCGGCGGCGTGGCGGTGATCCTGGGCAAGACCGGCGCGAATTTCGGCGCGGGCATGACCGGCGGCATGGCCTTCATCCTGGACGAGGATGGCAGCTTCCCGGCGCAGGCCAACCCCGAAGGCATTGTCTGGCAGCGACTGGACAGCGTCCATTGGGAGGCGCAGGTCAAGGCGCTGATCGCCGAACATGCGGTGGCGACGGACAGCAAATGGTCCAACACCATCCTGGACGACTGGGATCGCTGGCGCCGCTATATCTGGCAGGTCTGCCCGAAGGAGATGCTGGGCCGCCTCGCCCATCCGCTGAGCGACCGGCCGGCGGAAACGGTCGCCGCCGAATAAGCGGCCTGACGCCGGTCCGTACCGATCCGATCGATGGTCCCGTGAAGGCGGGACACCGATCGGATCATGGTACAGTCAAAAACGGGGTTCGGCAGGCATGGTTGCGACCACAGGCGCCGGCGGCGGATCATCCTCCATCGCATCTTGATCGGCCGGCACGGCGACCGGCGGCGGGACTGCTTCACCAGCCGCGAATCGCCTGATCTGCGGCGGCAAGGTACGAACCGCAGCAGGCGCAGCATCGGGCATCAGATCTTGCGGCAAGGCGGCCGCCTCATAGTCCCGCACCACCGGATCGCTGGTCCCGTCGATCATGCCATTCGCATCCAGCCCGGCCATGTCCGCCTGCCAGCGCCGTTCGGCCAGGGTAGGGCCGCACCCGGTGCAATGAATGACCCCCGGCCCCTTCTGCATCGCGAAGGACGCCTCGGTCGCGACCTGATCGGCGGGCGTCGCCTCCACATAGTCGCTCGCGCTGCGCGCCGGTCTATGCGGGCTGGTCACATAGCTGCCCAACCCCAGGCCCATCATGGCCGCCACCCCCAGGGTCGCGCCCGCGCCCATCCAGAAATGCGCCGTCATCATGCGGTTTCTCCCACGCCGGTCACGCCATTGTGCGACACTGGCTTCACCTTCTCCAATCAATCACAACGCGGATGCCGATCACTTGTTGCATGGCGCAAAAGCCTTTGCTAAGGGCCGCCTCCTACCAAGGCACCGGCCCCGCCGGTTTCCCTGTTGATGTGCGGCCATGGCGGAATTGGTAGACGCGCAACGTTGAGGTCGTTGTGGGCGAAAGCCCGTGGAAGTTCGAGTCTTCTTGGCCGCACCATCACTATCCCGCGCCATCGCCATCGGGGCGAGCGGCCGGGAAAGCTGGCCGACACGGGCCAGAAACTTCATCGCTTCAGAGATTGGCTGTTGCATTGCAACAGGGGGTGGCGTTTGATCCGGCCATGCTCAAGGCCGCCCTCCACCATCTCACCGCCTATCGCTACAACCGCCCGATCCGGCTCGGCCCGCAGGTCATCCGCCTGCGCCCCGCGCCGCACAGCCGGACCAAGGTGCCCAATTATGCGCTGAAGATCGAGCCGGCGAACCATTTCCTCAACTGGCAGCAGGATCCGCACGGCAACTGGCTGGCGCGCGTGGTCTTCCCCGACCCGGTCGATCATTTCCGCATCCAGGTCGACCTGCTCGCCGATCTCGACATCATCAATCCGTTCGACTTCTTCGTGGAGCCTTATGCGGAAAATTACCCCTTCGCCTATGACGACCAGCTGAAGACCGACCTCGCCGCCTATTTCGATATCGAGGATCAGGGGCCAAGGTTCGAGGCGATGGTCGCCCAATATGACGGCTATCAAAGTCGCACCGTCGATTTCCTGGTCGAGGTGAACCGCCGCCTGCAACAACAGGTGGGTTACGTCATCCGCATGGAGGCAGGCGTACAGACGCCGGAGGAGACGCTGGACATCGGCACCGGCTCCTGCCGCGATTCCGCCTGGCTGCTGGTGCAATTGCTCCGCCGCCTGGGCTTCGCCGCGCGCTTCGTGTCGGGCTATTCGATCCAGCTGGTCGCCGATGTCGAACCGATCGAAGGGCCAAAGGGCGTCACCCAGGACGTGGTCGACCTCCACGCCTGGGCGGAAGCCTATGTGCCTGGCGCAGGCTGGGTCGCGCTCGACGCCACCAGCGGCATGTTCGCGGGCGAAGGCCATATCCCGCTCTGCGCCACGCCGCACTACAAGTCCGCCGCCCCGATCAGCGGCATGGCAGAACCGGCCGAAGTCGATTTCGAATTCGCCATGACCGTCAGCCGCATCGCCGAAGCGGTGCGCATTACCAAGCCGTTCACCGACACGCGCTGGGACGCGGTGATGGCGCTGGGGGCCAAGGTGGATGCGGACCTGATCGCGCAGGATGTGCGGCTCACTACCGGGGGCGAGCCGACCTTCGTGGCCGAAGATGGCGGCGATGCGGGCGAATGGAATGGCGATGCGGTCGGCCCGACCAAGGCCGCCTACGCCGACCGGCTGATCCGCAAGCTGCGCGCCGAATTCGCGCCGGGCGGCCTGCTGCACCATGGCCAGGGCAAATGGTATCCGGGCGAAAGCCTGCCGCGCTGGGCCTATGCCGTCTATTGGCGCAAGGATGGCACGCCGATCTGGCGCGACGACAGCCTGATCGCGCCCGACGACGCGCCCGAAGGCGCGGCGCAGGTCACGGCCGCCGACGCGAAGGCGTTCCTCGCCCACATGGCGGACAATATGGGCTTTTCTGACGAATACACCCATGCGGTCTATGAAGACCCTGCGGTCTGGGCGGTGAAGGAAGCGGACCTGCCGCTCAACGCCAGCCCCGACGATCCCAAGATCAGCGACCCCGAAGCCCGCGCCCGCATGGTCAAGACCTTCGAACGCGGCCTCGACCAGCCGGTCGGCTACGTCCTGCCCGTGCAACGCTGGCAGAGCCAGGTCGCCACGCCGCGCTGGCAGAGCGAAATCTGGCAGTTGCGCCGCGGCCGGCTGTTCGCGGTGCCGGGCGATTCGGCGCTGGGCTATCGCCTGCCGCTGGGGTCGCTGCCCTATGTGCCGCCGTCCGACTATCCCTATATCCACCCGCGCGACACCAGCGAGCCGCGCGAACCTTTGGCGGATTTCCGCGCGCAGGTGACCCAACCCGCCAGCATGGAAGAAGTCCGCGCCCAGCAGGCCCAGCGCGTCGCCGGGCCGGACGGCGGCGTCGCCGCGCAGGACCGGGTCGAACAGGTCTTCATCGAGGGCGCGGTGCGCACCGCCGTCACCGTCGAGCCGCGCGGCCATTATCTGTCGGTCTTCCTGCCCCCGGTGCAGGCGCTGGAAGATTATCTGGAACTGATCGCCGAGGTCGAGGCGACCGCCGAGGCGCTGCGCATCCCGGTGCGGATCGAGGGCTATGCGCCCCCGCCCGACCCGCGCATCGACGTGCTGAAGGCGACCCCCGATCCCGGCGTGATCGAAGTCAATGTCCAGCCCGCGTCAAGCTGGGACGAAACGGTAGCGATCACCGAACGCCTCTATGCGCTGGCCCGCGAATGCGAACTGACCGCCGACAAGTTCATGGTGGACGGCCGATCGGTCGGCACCGGCGGCGGCAATCATATCGTGCTGGGCGGCGCGACGCTCAATGATTCGCCCTTCATCCGCCGCCCCGACCTGCTGAAAAGCTTCGTCCTCTACTGGCAGCGGCATCCGGCCCTCTCCTATCTTTTCTCGGGCCTGTGCATCGGCCCGACGAGCCAGGCGCCGCGCATCGACGAAGCCCGCCACGACGGCCTGTACGAGCTGGAAATCGCGCTGGCGCAGGTGCCCAATCCGTTCGCGGGCAATGCGGCCGCGCCGCCGCCCTGGCTGGTCGATCGCCTGTTCCGCAACCTGCTGGTCGACGTGACGGGCAACACCCATCGCACCGAAATCTGCATCGACAAGATGTTCTCGCCAGACGGCCCGACCGGACGCCTGGGCCTGCTGGAGTTTCGCGGCTTCGAAATGCCGCCCGAAGCCCGCATGAGCCTGGCCCAGCAATTGCTGATCCGCGCGCTCGCCGCCTGGTTCTGGCGCCAGCCGCAACAGGGTGGCCTGGTCCGCTGGGGCACGACGCTGCACGACCGCTTCATGCTGCCCCATTTCGTCTGGGCCGATTTCCTGGAGGTGCTCAGCGACCTGCGCGGCGCGGGCTATGATTTCGATCCCAACTGGTTCGAGGCGCAGCGCCAGTTCCGCTTCCCGATCCATGGCGCGGTCGATGCGGGCGGCGTTGGGCTGGAGATCACCCATGCGCTCGAACCCTGGAACGTGCTGGGCGAAACCGGTGCGATCGGCGGCACGGTGCGCTATGTCGATTCATCGACCGAGCGGTTGCAGGTGCGCGCCACCGGGCTGGTCGCCGGGCGGCATATCGTCGCCTGCAACGGGCGGCAGGTGCCGATGACGGCGACGTCGGTGCCGGGCGAAGGCGTGGGCGGCGTGCGCTACAAGGCGTGGGCGCCTGCCAATTGCCTCCACCCCAATCTGCCGACCAATGCGCCGCTGACCTTCGACGTGCTGGATAGCTGGAGCGGGCGGTCGCTGGGCGGCTGCGTCTATCATGTCGCCCATCCGGGTGGGCGCAATTACGACACGCTGCCGGTCAACGGCTATGAAGCCGAAGCCCGGCGCAAGGCGCGCTTCCAGGATTACGGCCATACGCCCGGCCAAGTCGACATGCCCGCCGCCGAACCCGCCAACGAGTTCCCGATGACGCTCGACCTGCGTTTCCACCATAGCGGACTGTGATGGCTGCTGACGCCCTTGCGCCCCGCGCAAGCGGTGAAGCCTGGGCGGACGCCTATCTCACCACCGCGCCGGCCGGCGACCTGTTCGCCGGTGCGGCCCCCGCCATGGCGACGCGCTGGCGCGACATGCTGGGGCGGCTGTCGACCCAGGCGCAGGGCGACCCCGCGACGCTGGCCGATCATGTGTCGCGGCAGGCGATTGACCTCGGCATGGCGTTCCGCCTGACCGGCGACGAGCAGGAACGGTCCTGGCCGCTCGGCCCGGTGCCGCTGCTGATCGACGCTGTGGAATGGGCGCAGATCGAACGCGGGCTGATGCAGCGGGCCAACCTGCTCGAACGGGTGGTGAGCGACATCTATTCGACCCAGTCGCTGGTCCGCGACGGCAAGCTCCCCGCCAGCATCGTCACAGGCAGCCCGCATTATTGGCGCGTCATGACCGGAACGCCGCCGCCGCGCGGCCATCATCTCCATTTCTACGCCGCCGATATCGGGCGCGGGCCGACCGGCGAATGGCGCGTGCTGGCCGATCGGGTGCGGACGCCCGTCGGCGTCGGCTATGCGCTGGAAAACCGGCTCGCCCTCTCCCGCGCCACCGGCGACCTGCTGGGCGCGATGAACACGCGGCGACTGGCGCCCTTTTTCGACGAGTTGCGCCGCGGCCTCGCCGCCGATTGCGAGCGCACCGATCCACGCATCGGCCTGCTGACGCCCGGTCGCTTCAACCAGAGCTATGCCGAACAGGCGCATCTCGCCCGCTATCTCGGCCTGTTGCTGGTCGAGGGCGACGACCTGATCGTTTCGGACGGGCGGCTGTTCGTGCGGACGATCCAGGGGCTTAAGCGCATTGATGGCCTCTGGCGCTGGATGGACAGCCGCTTCCTCGACCCGCTCGCCTTCGACGGCCGGTCGCATATCGGCGTGCCCGACCTCTATAACGCCTGTGCGCGAGGCGGACTGATGGTCAGCAACTGGCCCGGCGCGGGCGTGATCGAATCGCGTGCCTTCGCCGCCTTTCTGCCGCAACTGGCGCGCGAACTGCTGGGATCGGACCTGATCCTGCCCAATATCGCGACCTGGTGGTGCGGCCAGCGGCAGGAACGCGACCATGTGCGGGCGCAGCTCGACAATCTGGTGGTCGGCTCCGCCTTCGATCAGGATGTCGCGGGCCTGCCCGACGCCCATTTCACGCCCGGATCAGGGCTGGACACCGCGCAGCGGACCGCCCTTCTCGACGCGATGGCGCGGCGGCCGATGGACTATGTCGGGCAGGAAGTCGTCAAGCTGTCGACCACGCCCGCGATCATCGACGGGCAATTGACGCCCTTGCCCTTCACCCTGCGCATCTTCGTCGCGCGCGACGCCGCCGGCCAGTGGCGGGTAATGCCCGGCGGCTTTGCGCGGCTGGCAGGCCATGGCGACATTCGCGCCGCGCTGATGGGCCGGGGCGACATGTCCGCCGACCTGTGCGTGATCGATAGCCATCCGGTGCCGCCCGACAGCCTGCTGGGCGTCGGTGCGCCTGCCATCCGCCGGGTGGGCGGCATGTTGCCGGCAAAGGCGGCGGACAATCTCTTCTGGCTCGGCCGCTATATCGAGCGGGCGGAAATGACGCTGCGGCTGGTCCGGGCGATCGTCGGCGGATCGATCGAGGCCGATCTGGGGCCGTCGCTGGCTTCACCCACCATGGCGCGGCTGGTCGACCAGTTGGCGCTGTGGGGCGCGATCGCGGGGCGGGGCGGCGCGATCGGTCCGCTCTGCGCTACGGCGCTGGGCGATGCGCGCCAGTCGGGCAGTGTACGCGCGCTGATGGGCGTGGTCGCCAATATCGGCGAGGGGCTGCGCGACCGGCTCGCCAGCGATTTCTGGCGGCTGGTGCGCCTGCCCCTGCCCGGCTTCGACGGGAACGTCACCGAAACCCTGCTTGATGCCTCGTCCCGCATGATCGAGCGGATTTCCGCGCTGTCGGGCCTGGCCGCGGAAAATATGGGCCGCACCGAAGGCTGGCGCTTCCACGATATGGGGCGGCGGATGGAACGGGCGGTCAACGGCTGCCGCCTGCTGACCGCGTTCGGCAACGACCAGGCCTCGGCCGACGACCTGACCGTGCTGCTGGACCTGCAGGACAGCCAGATCAGCTATCGCACCCGCTACCTGACCGGCCCTGCACTCCCCCCGGTGCGCGATCTCGTCGCGCTGGAGCCGCATAATCCGCGCGCCATCGCCTATCAGGCGGCGCGGCTGGCCGAGCATGTCGCCGCCCTGCCCACGCTGCGCGCCGACGGCATGCCCGAAGAGCCCCGCCGCCTGGCCGATGCGCTGGTCGCCCGGCTCGCGCCGCTGACCGGAGACATGCTGACCATGGGCGACATCGGCGATGTCGAAAGCCGCCTGCTGCGCCTGTCGGATGCGATCGGCCAGCGTTACTTCCTGCAATTGCGCAAGACGCAGACGCCGGACCTGCTGTCATGATCTACCATGTCCGCCACCAGACCATCGTCCGCTACGCCAGTCCCGTGCGGCTCGCCCGCTTCAACCTGCGGCTGCGCCCCGCGCCCTGGACGGGCCAGTGGACGTCCGACTATGCGCTGACCGTTGATCCCTTGCCCTCCGCCATCGAATCGCGCCCTGGAGCCTGGCCGGTCAACGTCGCCCGGCTGGTGATCGAAAATCCGATCCGCCAGTTGACGATCGAAAGCCGGTTCCGGGCCGGGGTGGATAATGGCCCACAGATCGCGCCGCAAAGCGACGACCCGACCATCGCCACCGTCGCGCAAGCCGCCCTGCTGGATCGCGACATGGGGCCGTCCGCCCCCGCCCATTATCTCTACGCCTCGCCGCGCGCGCCGCTGCTCGCCCAGATCGGCGACTGGGTGGGCGCCATGCTGGCCCCGAACCGGCCGATCGTCGCCGCCGCGCTGGACCTGACCCGGCGCATCCAGGCCGAGTTCGCCTATGAACCCGGCGCGACCGATGCCTCCACCCCGGTCGCCGACGCCTTCGCCGCGCGCCATGGCGTGTGCCAGGATTTCGCCCATGTTATGGTGGTGGCGCTGCGCCTTGCCGGCCTGCCCGCAGCCTATGTCAGCGGCTATCTGCGCACCCTGCCCCCACCCGGACGGCCCCGGCTGATCGGCGCAGACGCGATGCATGCCTGGGTGATGCTGTGGTGCGGCCCGACGCGCGGCTGGATCGGCTTCGACCCGACCAACGGCGTCATCACCCATGACGGGCATCTGTTCGTCGCCATGGGCCGCGACTATGCCGATGTCGCACCGATGGACGGGCTGTTCGTCGGCGGCGCAGGCCAGAGCCTGCGGGTCATGGTCGACGTCGCGCCCGAAGAGGAAGCCGCGCTTAGCTGACCGCGCGGAACAGCAGCGGCATCCCCGTCCTGGGCCGAATCGTCAGGCGGCTGATCGGCTCGGGCTTGAATCCGGCGGGCATGGTCAGCCGATAGCCGCGCACGACGCTGGCGATCACCGTCATCACCTCCTGCTGGGCGAAGCCCGCGCCGACGCACACGCGCGGGCCGCGGCCGAAGGGGAACCAGGCCTGTTTCGCCATGTCCGCATTGGCCGGATCTTCGAAGCGATCGGGATCAAAGGCATGGGGACAGGCCCAATTATCCTTGTTGCGCTGGGTCAGCCAGGGCGCGACCACCAGCATCGATCCGGCTTCCAGATGCTTGTCGCGCATCGGCATCGGGCAGGTAACTTCGCGCGGCAGGAAGGACACGGGCGGATAAAGGCGCAGCGTTTCCTTGAAGATATTGCGGACCTGTCCCATGTCCTTGAGCATCGCCGCGGTCAGCGGGGCGTCGCCCGCGACCTCCGCGATTTCCGCCCGCACCCGATCCTGGATATGGGCGCATTCGGCCAGCATGTAGAGCGCCCAGGTCATGGTGCTGGCCGATGTTTCATGCCCGGCCAGGAAGATCGTCGACACCTGTTCCATCACCTGCTGACAGGTGAAGGATAAGCCGGTCTGCGCGTCCTTCGCCTCGATCAGCGATTGCAATATGTCGCGATGCGGCGCTTGCCCGCGGGCGTGCCATCCTTCGTAGCGCGCCTCCACGATCGGCCGGAACACGTCGTGGATCGCCCGCGCCGGACCTTTGGATCTTTTCTCGAACCAGCCCGCCGGCAGGCCGTAGAGGCGCAGCATCGATGCGCTGTGGGCGAGCCGCTGGAATTTGCCAAAGGCGGTGTGGATGATGTTCGATCGCTCGGCATCCAGCGTCTGCGAAAACAGCGTGCGAAAGATGATGTCGGCCGCGACATGGGTCATCATCGGGTCGATATCGACCGGCTTGCTGCGGTCCGCCGCGTCGAGCCGGGCGAGCAGATCGTCCGCCGCTGCGACCATTAGCGGCATCGATTTGGTCAGCGCAGTATGGGCGAAGGCGGGATTGACCATCGCCCGCTGGCTTTCCCAATCCGCGCCATTGGCGGAAAAGACGCTGTTGCCGATCAGCGGGTCGAGGTTGCGCACCAGTTCGCTATGCTTGGGATAGGCGGTGCCGCCGCGCAATATCTGGTCCACAAGGGACAGTTCATTGGCGATATACATGGTGCGGCCGGGCAGGCGGATCTCGCCCATCTTCATCGTATAGCTTTTGTCGAACAGCACATGGATCCAGCTATGCCAGCCGCGCAGGAACCGCTTGATCAGGCCCCGCTTGGTGCGGGGCGGTTGCGGATAGGGGGGCGTGAAAAGATCGGTCACGATATCGTCCTGAAAGCGGCGACGGCGTCGTCCACGGTGCGGCGGCCAGCGGTCAGGCTGATGAAATCGAGCGGCGAGAGCCGATCGCCGACGCGCAGATAGTCGAAATGGGCCTCATATTTGTTCGACCATCCGCCATGATAATTGTCCGGCTCGTAGAACAGGTGGAAGCGCGGCGATAGCATGTCGACCCGCGCCGCATGGGCGTCGGCGACGAGCCGGAACGGATTGACGTTATAATAGGCCGCGCCATCGGGCGGGGAACTGACGTCGACATAGCGGAACGCCTTGTCGGCCAGCGCGCGCAGATCGTCATGATACCAGGTCGCGTCGCGGCGCAGGCCGATGACCGGCACCACCTGCCCCAGCCCCAGCATCACGAAATGATCGGGCAGGCTGCCGCCGCGTAGCACGATCAGGCGGCGCATCAGGCGCATGCCCAATATCGTGCCGGCGCTATGGGTAACGAATTGCACCTCGTCCCAGTCGCCGTCCAGTTCCTGCGCGATGCGGGCGGCGAACTGGTCGAGCCGCTGGTCGAGGGCGTCGCCCGGCCCCTCCGCCGCCAGCGCGCCATGATAGGTCATGAAGCGCAGCAGCCAGGGCACGACCAGCTTGGCCAGGATGCGGCCGGACAGAAGGGCGCTGAGCGCGATGCCGATCAGCGCCCCTATCCAGAAAGGCAGCAGCAGCGACAGAAGCAGCGCGGGCGCCAGCGCCAGCAGCAGCGGGATCAGCACCGCCAGCAAGGGTGGATAGAGAATGGTGATGACCGGCCCCTTGCGCAGCCGGCGCATCCGCAGAAAATCCATGTGGCGGGCATGGCCGGCATAGGCGCGCGCCGACCGCAGGGCGAGGCTCAGCGGATTGCGAATCCACACCTTCCCGATCAGATCCTCCCAGCGGCAATATTCATAGTCGGTTTCCACCCCGGCCTGCGGGTTATCCACGGTCCAGCGCGCCGACACGATCGACCCGGCCACGCCCGCCTGCCGGCCGCCCACGGCCAGTTCTTCTCCCGTCAACGCGCCATATCGCGCCGCCTGCTCGCGGTAGAGCTGGTGGTAGAAACGCACGCCGCGTGGATCGAAACCGCCGAGGTAGAAGACTTTACGCTTGAACTTTTGCAACAGCATCGCCCTAATCGCGCGCATGAGCACGCCCGAACGCGACTACTGCTATTTCATCGACCACCGCAAATACAACCGCAATGTCGGCTGTCGCAAGCATGACAATATGTACGGCATCAATGGCGGTGGCAGCGAACGGGACCGATGGCGGGCCGACAGGGCCTTTTATCGCCATATGAAGGCCAATGGCGATCCGATGGCGCTGCCCGCGCTGATCGCCTGCCTCGCCTTCGGCTGGTTCTGCTGGAACTATCATCCGGGCAAAGGGCCGTGGCGCGGTCAGTTGTTGCGCCGCTTCGCCAAAGCGCCCAAATGACCGCCATGACCAATCCCAAGCATGTGTCCGCAGGCCCGATCACCTTCGGCAACGACCTGCCCTTCGTCCTGATTTCCGGCCCCTGCCAGATCGAAAGCCACGACCATGCCATGAGAATGGCCGATGCGCTGGCCAAGGCTGCGGCGACCGCGGGCGTGCCCTTCATCTTCAAATCCTCCTTCGACAAGGCGAACCGGACGTCGGTATCGGGTCGGCGCGGCGTCGGCATCGATGCAGGGCTGGCGATCCTGGCGGAGGTGAAGGCGACGTTGGGCTGCCCGGTGCTGACCGACATCCATGGCCCGGAACAGGTCGAAGCCGCCGCGCAGGCAGTCGACATCCTCCAGATTCCCGCCTTCCTCTGCCGCCAGACCGACCTGCTGCTGGCGGCCGGCCGGACCGGCGCGGTCATCAACGTCAAGAAGGGCCAGTTCCTCGCCCCCTGGGATATGGCGGCGGTGGCGCAGAAGGTCGCCTCGACCGGCAATGAGCGCATATTGCTGACCGAGCGCGGCGCCAGCTTCGGCTACAACACTTTGGTCAGCGACATGCGCGCGCTGCCGACCATGGCGCAAACCGGCTATCCGGTCGTGTTCGACGCCACCCATTCGGTGCAGCAGCCCGGCGGCCTTGGGTCCGCGTCTGGCGGCCAGCGCGAGTTCGCGCCCTTGCTGGCGCGCAGCGCCGTGGCGGCCGGCGTCGCGGCGATCTTCGCCGAAGCGCATGACGACCCGGACAATGCGCCGTCGGACGGGCCGGTGATGCTGCCGCTGGACTGGGTGGGGCCGATGCTGGCGCAGCTCAAGGCGATCGACGCGGTGGTGAAGGGGTAAAAACCCTCACCCAACGGAAATTAGGGCCGCACCTGCCCCGTCCCGCGCACGATCCACTTATAGGTGGTCAGCCCTTCCAGTGCCACCGGCCCGCGCGCATGGAGCCGCCCGGTCGAAATGCCAATTTCCGCGCCCAGCCCGAATTCGCCGCCATCGGCAAACTGGGTGGAGGCGTTCCACATCACGATCGCGCTGTCGACGGCATTGAGGAATCGTTCCGCCGTCGCCGCGTCCTCCGTGATGATCGCATCGGTATGGTGGCTGGCATGGGCGGCAATATGGGCGATGGCATCGTCCACGCCATCGACCAGCCGGACCGACACGATCGCATCGAGATATTCGGTATCCCAATCCGCATCCGCCGCCGCGGTGACACGTGCGTCCATCGCCTGCACATCGACATCGCCGCGCACTGCGCACCGGGCGTCGAGCAAAGCCGTCACCAGCGCCGCCGCCGCGCCATAGGCGCGGTCGATCAGCACCGTTTCGGTCGCACCGCACACGCCGGTGCGGCGCATCTTGGCGTTGACGACCAGCGCCTGCGCCATGGCGGGATCGGCCGCGCCGTCCACATAGCTGTGATTGATGCCGTCGAGATGGGCCAGCACCGGCACCCGCGCCTCCTCCTGCACCCGCGCGACCAGGCTCTTGCCGCCGCGCGGTACGATCAGGTCCACAAATTCCGATGCCTTGAGCAGCGCACCCACGGCGGCGCGATCGGTCGTGGGGACCAGTTGCACGACATCGGCGGGCAGACCGGCGGCGCCGATCCCCTCGACGATGGCGGCATGGATCGCGCGGTTGCTTTCCTTCGCCTCGCTGCCGCCGCGCAGGATCACCGCATTGCCCGCGCGCAGGCACAGGGCCGCCGCATCCGCCGTCACATTGGGCCGGCTTTCATAGATGATGCCGATCACGCCCAGCGGCACGCGCACCCGGCTGAGTTCCAGGCCATTGGGGCGCACGACCGTGTCGATCACGCTGCCCAGCGGATTGGCGAGCGCCGCGACCTGGTCCACGCCGTCGGCGGTGGCGGCGACGCGCTCCGCATTCAGCTTCAGCCGGTCGAGCAGCGCGGGCGACAGGCCGTTCGCCACGGCATTGTCCATGTCGCGCGCATTGGCGGCGATGATCGCCGGCGCCTGATCCCGCAACGCCTGCGCCGCGCGTCGCAGTGCGTCGGCCTTTTGCGCGTCGCTCGCCTGCGCGATTTGCGCGGCGGCGCGGCGCGCGCGTGCGCCCATCGTGGCGATCAGCATTTCGGGGGTCTGGGTCAGGTCGTTCATGAAAACACTCGCCGGAAGGTCGGCCGCGCCTTAGCATGAAAGCACGCCGAAACGAAAGCGGCGGAACTTGGCAGCAATCAGTGCCGACGACCGGATCATGGGTCGCAATATGATCCGGCCGCCAGCCAGCAGGACGAACCCGCCTGATGGCCTGTCTACGCCGTGGTCGCCGTCGCCACATACCCCAACGGGGGTAGGGACAAGAAAATTCCGCAGCGGATCAGTGGCTGATCAGGCCGACGATGCGCACCAGTTGCGATTCCCGGTTGCAGCCGGTCTTGTCGTAGATGCTGCGCAACTGCACCTTGAGCGTTTCCACCGACACGCCGCGCGCCGACGCGATATCCTTGCGCGATTGGCCCGCCGACAGGCGAATGGCGATATCGGCCTCGGCCGGGGTCAGGCGGAAGGTGCGCGTCAGCGCCTGGATATGACGCTCGGTCGGCGCACCGACCCGGGCGATGACGATGGCGCGCGGGGCGAAGGGCAGCGCCCAGGGCCGCGCGGGAAGCGGATGAAATTCCAGCATGATCGCGACGCCGCCGGCGTCGTCCGCCAGCGCGACCGGATCGGCGGGTCGGCCCGGCGGGTCGATCACGGCGCGCATCGCCCGCCCGATGGCGCGGGTTTCGTCCGCGCGTTCGCTGGCCAGCCAGCCGTCGCTGACCCGGATCCGGCTGGACGAGAGCAGGGCTTCGGCGCGCGGCGTCATGCCGCCGACCCGCCCGGTCGCGTCGAGCAGCCAGCAGGCCCGGTCCATCGACTCGAACGTGCCGGACAACAGGGCGAAACCTTGCTGCTCGATCGCCTGCTGCAAACGGACAGCGGCCTGCGCATGGCCCGCAATATGGCCGAACAGATCCCGCTGATCCTGGCTCGTCCGTCCATCCCTGCGGTTGCGCAGCAGCGCCAGCCCAACCATGTGGTCGTTGCTTGCCACCAATCGGGCCTGGCAACCGTCGAAAATGTCGAAATCCGAACACATGTCGAGATAATCTTGCGATCGCAGCGACTGGCGCGCCATGTCATAATGGGCTTCGTGGACGATCGCCGGGCGATCGGGCAGCCGGTCCGCCGCGACCCGGAAATTGAGGTCGGGCGCGGACTGGTCGATGGCCGCCCCGATGGGGATGATGCTGGTGTCGATGTCGCTGATCCAGTTGAAGCTGGACGCCCCCGGACCAAAGCCGATCAACTGCCCATGCCCCGATCCGGTCGCGACGGCCATCGCCTTGATCGCATCCGGCCATTTATCCGGTTCCAGCGCCGCGGACAGGAACAGCTCCGCCCACGGATCGCTACCTTCGGCGCGCGTCGCCATAGTGTTCCCCCATGCCCCGCTTCGGGTTAGCCAAAGCGCCGGGGAAGTCAAATCGACAGCTCGCCAAGCCGCTGATTCCCGCCAAAAAGCTGATCCAGATCAGGACAATTCAGGCAGCCTGGGCCAAAGCCTCCTGCCGGACCGCGCGAATCATCCGGCAGGGCGGGATGTTGCGCCATTCCAGCGCATCGCTGACATCGCCGAACAGCGGGTTGAGCAGGCGCAGCACATAGCGCGAATATTGGTAGATCAGGAATGCCCCGCCCGGCCGCAGCGCGCTGCGCGTTTCCGCGCAGATCGCCTCGCCCACGCCTTCGGGCAGGGTCGAGAAGGGAATGCCCGACAGGACATAATCGGCCTGATAATGCCCCGCTTCCTTGATGAAGCGTCGCACATCGGCGGCCGATCCATGGACCACGCGCAACCGCGGATCGTCTATTTCCGCCTCCAGATAGGCGACGAAATCGAGATTGAGGTCGATCGCCAGCAGCGTCGCGTCCGCCGGCAGCCGGTCCAGGATCGAGCGGGTGAAGGTGCCGACGCCGGGGCCATATTCCACGAACAGCCGCGTCCCCTGCCAATCGACCTGGTCCAGCATCCGGTCCACCAGCGTCGCGGAGGAGGGAATGACCGAACCGATCATGCCGGGATGCTTGACGAACTGGCGGAAGAACATGCCCCATTGGCTGAAAAATGATCCGGCCTTGCCCGCACCGGCCTTATTCTTGTTCTTCTTCAATGGAATGGAGGCCATCAACACCCGCCTATATGGATCATGCTTCCCGCCTTGCAAATCCCGCCCTTGCTGGCAAGCGGCTTTGCAACACTATCGTCATGAACGCGGCGGACGGCGGATGGGTTCAATCCGCCGTCCCGCATCGGCCCGACCCGTTCAGTCCGTCCGGTCGCGCGACCGGACCATGCCCGGCGCGACGAAGCCGATCGGATCGACCTGCATCGCCCGCTGCTTCAACTGCGACTGGATCTGCTCATATTCCCGCTCCATTTCGGGGGTGACGGACGCGCGCGTATCGTCCAGCGCATCCTCGAAATGGGCCTGCGTCACCTTGTCTACCGACAGCGACTGGCGCAGCGCGAACAGGCCCGCGCGCCGCACCAGATCCTCCAGGTCGGCGCCGGTGAAGCGCTCCGTCCGACCCGCCAGCCGGTCGAGATCGACATCGTCCGCCAGCGGCATCTTGGCGGTATGAATGCCCAATATGCGGCGACGCCCCGCCTCGTCGGGCACCGGCACATAGATCAGCTCGTCGAACCGCCCAGGCCGCAGCAGCGCCGGATCGATCAGGGTCGGCCGGTTGGTCGCGCCGATGACCACTACCGACTGCAACTCCTCCAGCCCATCCATCTCGGCCAATATGGTGTTCACCACCCGCTCCGTCACCGCTGGTTCACCCAGCCCCCCGCCACGCGCGGGCACCAGACTGTCCAGTTCATCGATGAAGATGACCGTGGGCGCCACCTGCCGCGCACGGGCGAACAGACGGGCGATCTGCTGTTCGCTCTCGCCATACCATTTGGACAGCAGGTCGCTGGACTTGGTCGCGATGAAATTGGCCTGCGCCTCCCGCGCGACCGCCTTGGCCAGCAAGGTCTTGCCGGTGCCGGGCGGGCCGTAGAGCAGGAAGCCCTTGGCCGGGCGGATGCCGATGCGTCGAAAGGCGTCGGGGTCTTTAAGCGGCAGCTCCACGCCTTCCTTCAGCCGCATCTGCGCGTCGTCCAGCCCGCCAATGTCGGACCAGCCGATATTGGGCGCCTGCACCATCACCTCGCGCATAGCCGACGGCTGCACCCGCTTGATCGCCGACAGGAAATCCTCCCGCGTGACGGACAATTCCTCCAGCACGTCGGGCGGGATCGTCCCGTCCTCCAGATTGAGGCGCGGCATGAAGCGGCGCACCGTCTCGATCGCCGCCTCGCGGGTCAGCGCGGCGAGGTCGGCGCCGACGAAGCCATAGGTCATGCGCGCCAGTTCGGCCAGGTCGACCTTGTCGCCCAGCGGCATACCGCGCGTATGGATGCCCAATATCTCGCGCCGCCCGCGCTCGTCAGGCACGCCGACGATGATCTCGCGGTCGAACCGGCCGGGGCGGCGCAGCGCCTCGTCGATCGCTTCGGGCCGGTTGGTCGCGGCGATCACCACCAGATTGGTGCGCGGCTCCAGCCCGTCCATCAGGGTGAGCAACTGGGCGACCAGTCGCTTTTCCGTCTCGCCAGTCACCTGGCCCCGTTTCGGCGCGATCGAATCGATCTCGTCGATGAACAGGATCGAGGGCGAGGATTTGGCCGCCGCCTCGAAAATCTCGCGTAGCTGCTTTTCGGACTCGCCATAGGCCGATCCCATGATCTCCGGCCCGTTGATCAGAAAGAATTCCGCGTCCGATTCATTGGCGACCGCGCGCGCCAAGCGGGTCTTGCCGGTGCCCGGCGGGCCATGCAGCAACACCCCCTTGGGCGGATCGACGCCGAGGCGCGTGAACAGTTCGGGATAGCGCAGCGGCAGTTCCACCATCTCGCGCAACTGGTCGATCGCGTCGGCCATGCCGCCGACATCGTCATAGGTGACGTCGGCACGGCGCGATTCGCGCGGCTCCTCATATTCGGCGCGCAGCTCGACCTCGGTATCGGCGTCGATATGGACGATGCCCTTGGGCACCGTGGACACGACGACGAGACGGATTTCCTGGAGCGCATAGGCCGGCGCGGCCAGCATCTGGCGGAGCTGCGGCGGCATGTCGCCCGGCGGCACCTGCTGCTGCCCTGCGGTCGCCACTACGTCGCCCGCGGTCAGAGGCCGCTGGTAGAAGACACGCTTGAGGGCATCGGGATTGCCCTGCAAGCGCAGGTTATTTTGTGCAGGCGCGAACACGACCCTTTGCGCGGGCCGCGGCTCCGCCTTGTCGATCTGGACGAAGTCGCCGGAGCCGACCCCGGCATTGGCGCGCTGCAAACCGTCGAGGCGCAGCACGTCCAGCCCCTCATCCTCCTTATAGGGCCGCACGACGCGCGCCGACGTCGATCGCTTGCCCACAATCTCGATGACGTCGCCTTCGGCCAGTTGCAGCTCCGCCATCACCGCCAGCGGCAACCGCGCCAAACCGCGCCCGGCATCCTCCGGCCGCGCATTGGCGACCTGAATCCGGCGTCCCGTATCGTCCTCATCCGCCACAAGCCATCCCCGTCTTTCTCGTTCCGTAACGAGATAGGAAACGCAATGACCCGCGAAAAGGGGCAAGCCGCCGGATCGACCGACGAAAAAAAGGGCCGGCCCGAAGGCCAGCCCTGAAAGTTTTAGGAGAGGATGCCTGAAAGGCACCTCCTATGTGCAATGCGGGACGAAATATTGCAAGTGCGAAAAGAATATGGGAGTTGCAAAAAATGCATCTTGCCATTTTCCGCATTTTCCTGCTCAGTGCGGAGAGGATGCTTGAACCCCGGCTCGCGATGCGCCCGACAATAAGACATGACGCGGCGCAGCGCACCGGCTTAGATATTTGACGAGACATGCGCAGATTGCCGCCCCTAACGGCCCTGGAGGCCTTTGTTCAGGTTGCTCGCCTGGGCTCCGTCAAGGCGGCGGCGGAGGAGCTTGCGCTGTCGACTCCCGCGCTCAGCCGTCGCGTTCAGGCGCTGGAGCGCTTCATCGGCCGCCCCCTGTTCGACCGCAAGCACCAGGCGCTGGAGATCAACGCCGAAGGACAAAGGCTGCTGGACGATATCGCGCCCGCGCTTGATTCGCTGTCGCAGGCGCTGGAAAATATCCAGAGCGGCGGCAACCAGTTGCGCCTGCGCCTGGCGGTGATGCCGCTGTTCGCGACGCAGCGTCTGTTCCCGCATCTGGGCAAACTGCGTCAGCAGCATCCCCAGCTCCATATCGATATCGAAACGACGCCCCATGCGGTCGCGCGGCTGGGCGAAGGGCTGGACGCGGCGATCGTGCTGTCGAAGGATATCGACCCCGCACTCTACGCGCATGAACTGGATCATGAAGAAGTCTATCTGATCGGCCGGCGCGAATTGCTGGAAGGATCGCAGGCGCTCGCCTCGCCGACGGAACTGGCGCAACAGACTATCCTGCTCCACCGCGACATGGCGATGTCGTTCGACGCCTGGAAGGAAGCGGCGGGCCTGCCCGACCTGCAACCGCTGGCGATCGACAATTATGACTCGGGCCAGTTGATGCTGGAGGCCGCGGCCCAGGGGCTGGGCGTCGCGGTGATGCATGCCAGCCATTATGAACAGTCGGGCGATCCGCGACTGGTGCGGCTGTTCCCGATCCATGTCGAAAGCCCCTATCGCTACTTTTTCGTCTGCCGCCCGCGCGCTTTGCAGACCCGCGCCGTGCGCATTTTTCGCGACTGGCTGGTCAGCGCCGACATCTGATCCGATTCTTTTGCTGCCGACGCCTTAACCTTGTTCCGCGCCGTCCGTTATGAAGCGCATGAACGGGGCACAACCATCTTCCGCGAGCCCGCAGCATGGGCTGACCGACCGTCTGGCACGCTGGGCCAGGGGATTTTCTGGCAAATCCGAGGAGGATGTCGTCGAAGAGGAACATCGGCCGCGCAGTGGCACGGCGTCCAACCGGGAAATCAATCGCCGCCGGCAACTTTATGGCGATATCGGCGACTTTCTCTTCGCCCATGATCTCGATCTGACCCCGATCAATTTCAGCGTCGCGCTGGATTATCTGACCGGCGCCAATATCGGCGTCGAAAAGGCGATCAAGGCCGTGATGATGGAACGCGGCAAGATCACCAATGGCTGGATCGAATCGATCGCCGCCGAACAGCGCGCCGATGAAGTGACGCCCGAATCGCTGGCGACGATGCTGGACAAGGTGGAGGAAAATCTCATCCAGTTCACCGGCCTGATGCATGAATCGCGCAATTCGGCGAAGGATTATGGCGCCGCGCTGCAGGAACAGGCCAAGGATCTGGGCGAAGGCCGCGACAATGAGCCGGTGCTGGCCCGCCTGGTCGGCCTGACCCGGTCGATGGTCGAAAAGACACGCCAGGTCGAAAGTCAGCTCCGTGACAATCAGCGCCAGACCCAGGCGCTCAAGTCCAGTCTGGAAAATGCCCGCCGCGCCGCCGAGCATGACCACCTGACCGGCCTGCCCAACCGCCGCGCCTTCGAAGGCGTGCTGGGCGAAGAGATGCAGCAGGCGCTCGACAATGGCGAAGCGCTGTCGGTCGCCTTTTGCGACATAGACCATTTCAAGCTTATCAACGACACTCATGGCCATGACACGGGCGACCGGGTGTTGAAGTTCGTCGCCGGCCTGCTGGCCAAGGCGTCCAACGACCGTTGCCATGTCGCGCGGCACGGGGGCGAGGAGTTCGTGATGCTGTTCCGCGGCAAGACCGCCGCCGAAGCCTGCGAGGCGGTGGACAGCGTGCGCGAAGACCTGGCCAACCGCAGCCTCGTCAACCGCACCAATGGCGAGCGGATGGACCGGGTGAGCTTTTCCGCCGGCGTCGCCAATGTCCTGATCTACGACGATCCCCGCGCTGCGCTCAAGGCCGCAGACCGCGCCCTCTATCTGGCCAAGGAACATGGCCGCAACCGGGTCTATCTCGCGGCCGAAACGGACTAGAGGCGCTTAGAAATCCGGCTTCTCATAATGGGCCGGCGGGGTGATGACCTCCATCCGCTCGGACAGGAGCGGGCGGAAGGACGGGCGCGACTTGAAGCCCGCATACCAGCGCCTGACCGGCTCGTGCCCCGCCCAGTCGATTCCGCCCAGATAGTCCGCCACCGACAGATGCGCCGCCGCCGCAATATCGGCCAGGCTGAGCGTCCCGCCCGCCATCCAGCTACGATGGTCGAGCAGATAGTCCATATAGTCCATATGGACATTGGCGCGCTTCATCGCCTCGCGCAGGATGCGCGCGTCGGGCGGCGCGCGTTCGATCAGCCGCTTCTTCATCCGTTCGTGCAGCAAAGGCCCGACCACGTCGCCATAGAAATTCTGGTCGAAAAAGGCGGTCAGCCGTCGCACCTCCGCCCGTCCCGCGGCGGTGCCGGAGATAAGGGGGAATTTCTCCACCGTCTCCTCGAAATATTCGCAGATCGCCTGGCTGTCGATCAGCGTCACGCCCTTGTCCGCATCCGCCATCACCGGCGTCGTGCCGGCCGGGTTCAGGTCGAGAAACTCGTCGCGCATCGCCCAGGGCGATTCCCGCACCAGGTCATAGCCAATCCCCTTCTCGCCCAGGAGAAGCCGGACCTTGCGGGAAAAGGGGCAGAGCGGGAATTGATAAAGCAACCACATAAGCGACCCCTGTTAGGCGCGGGCGCGCCGCGGGGAAAGCGACAAAATGCTGCGACCATAGCTTCGTGCAACAGCGCTATTGTCCGAAGGGATGGCGCGATACGGCATGGTCCGGCCTTTCGATCCCGGCGGCGGCGCGATAGAAGGAACGCCAATAATGGTTTCGTGATGGAAAGGATGCCCGATGTCTGACGATTTCTTCCCGGTGCCGGAGGCATGGGCCAAGGACGCGCTGATGGACCGGGCGGCGCGCGACGCCGACTATGCGCGTTCGATCGAGGACAGCCACGCCTATTGGCTGGAACGGGCGCAGCGGCTGGACTGGATCGCGGCGCCGACCCTGACCAACGAAAGCAGTTTCGCCGAAGCCGATTTCGGCGTCACATGGTTCGCCGACGGCGTGCTGAACGTCAGCGCCAATTGCATCGACCGCCATCTGGCGCAGCGGGCGGACCAGACCGCCATCCTGTGGGAACCCGATTCGCCCGACGCGCAGCCGCGCCGCTACAGCTATGCCCAGCTGCACGAAGAGGTGTGCCGCCTCGCCAATGTGCTCAAGGCCGCCGGCGCGAAGAAGGGCGACCGCATCACCATCTATATGCCGATGATCCCGGAGGCCGCCTTCGCCCTGCTCGCCTGCGCCCGCATCGGCGCGGTCCACAGCGTCGTGTTCGGCGGTTTCTCGCCCGACGCGCTGGCCGGTCGCATCCAGGATTGCGATTCGAATATCGTCATCACCGCCGACGAAGGCCGCCGCGGCGGCAAGGCGGTGCCGCTCAAGGTCAATGTCGACGCCGCGCTCGTCCATTGCCCCAGCGTGAAGAAGGTCATCGTCGTCAAGGCGACCGGCGGGGCGGTGACGATGCAGGACGGCCGCGACCTGTGGCTGCATGAGGAAGCCGCCAAGACATCGCCCGACTGCCCGCCCGAACCGATGAACGCCGAAGACCCGCTGTTCATCCTCTACACCTCCGGCTCCACCGGCAAGCCCAAGGGCGTGCTGCACACGACCGGGGGCTATCTGCTCTGGGCGGCCCTCACGCACGAACTCTGCTTCGATTATCGCCCCGGCGACATCTACTGGTGCGCCGCCGATATCGGCTGGGTCACGGGCCACAGCTATATCGTCTATGGCCCGCTGGCGAACGGCGCGACCACGCTGATGTACGAAGGCGTCCCCAACTGGCCGACCCCCAGCCGCATCTGGGAAGTGGTGGACCGGCATCAGGTGCAGACCATCTTCACCGCCCCCACGGCGCTGCGCGCGCTGATGAAGGAAGGCGACGGCTTCGTCCATTCCACCAGCCGTGCCTCGCTGCGCCTGCTCGGCACGGTGGGCGAACCGATCAACCCGGAAGCCTGGCGCTGGTATCATGAAGTCGTGGGCGAAGGCCGCTGCCCGATCATCGACACCTGGTGGCAGACCGAGACGGGCGGCGCCATGATCGCCCCGACGCCGGGCGCCACCGATCTCAAGCCCGGCTCCGCCACCTTCCCCATGCCCGGCGTGGTGCCGCAGATCGTGGATGCGGAGGGCCATGTGCTGGACGGCGCGGCCGAGGGCAATCTCGTCATCGCGCAAAGCTGGCCGGGCCAGATGCGCACCGTCTGGGGCGATCATGACCGCTTCTTCCAGACCTATTTCACCACCTTCCCCGGCAAATATACCACCGGCGATGGCGCCCGGCGCGACGGCGACGGCTATTACTGGATCACCGGGCGCGTGGACGACGTCATCAACGTGTCGGGCCACCGCATGGGCACGGCGGAGGTCGAAAGCGCGCTGGTGCTGCATGAAAGCGTCGCGGAAGCCGCGGTCGTCGGCTTTCCCCACGACATCAAGGGCCAGGGCATCTACGCCTATGTGACGCTCAACAGCGGCGAGGATGCGACCGACGAGCTGCGCAGGACGCTGGTGAAATGGGTGCGCACCGAAATCGGCCCGATCGCCACGCCCGACGTCATCCAGTTCGCACCGGGCCTGCCCAAGACGCGGTCGGGCAAGATCATGCGCCGCATCCTGCGCAAGATCGCCGAGGGCAAGGTGTCCGCGCAGGCATTGGGCGATACCAGCACGCTGGCCGACCCGTCGGTGGTGGAAAATCTGGTCGCCAATCGTCAGGGATAGGGCGTCGGGTCGCCCGCGATTCGTTCCGCAATGATGCCAGGGCCGTCGGGTAGGATGGTCCTGGCGTCCGGCAGACATCCGTAAGAAGGAGCCGCCTATGGCCCGCTACACATCCGTCGCCCGCACCCTGCACTGGGCGATCGCCATCCTGATCCTCCTCAACCTCTTTTTCGGCTTCGCTCATGACGCCCTGCCCAAGGAGTGGGCGGTGATGCCGGTCCACAAGTCGATCGGCCTGACCGTGCTGGCGCTGACGCTGCTGCGGATCGTCTGGCGGCTGATCCACCCCGCCCCGCCACTGCCCGCTGCGATGCCGGCGTGGCAAAAGGGCGCGGCCCATGCGACGCATGTCCTTTTCTACGCGCTGATGCTGATCCTGCCGCTGTCGGGCTGGATCATGTCATCGGCGGGTACGCGGCCGCTCAACTGGTTCTTCCTGTTCGACGTGCCGAAATTCGGCGTGGGCAAGGAAGACGCCATCGTCGGTCTGTCACGCGGGGCGCATGAACTGCTGCCCTGGCTGTGGGTCGCGCTGATCCTGCTGCATGTCGGCGCCGCCTTGCGCCATCATTTCATGCTCAAGGACGATGTGCTGCGACGGATGCTGTGAGCGGCGGGGCGACCATGGTCGCCCCGGCCGGCCCTCATCCTCTCTCGCGTTCGGGCTTGTGGGTGCACTCCCGCACGTCGAGCGCCTGCAATGTCGCCGCCATATGCTTGGCCAGCGGCTCCGCGCGCGGCTCTTCCGCGACCGGCTCGGCCTTGGACAGGCTGTTCATCCGGCTGCCGAGCAATTTGCACTCCGCCCGCCACCCCTTCATCGTTACGATGCGCTTGCGACTCTCGGTCTTGTAAACACTACAGAATTGCGGAAGCATTTGCGCCCAATAGGGAAACTGGAACCCCTGCGAGATGATCGTCGAGGTCGTGCCCTGACAGGCCTGCGCCACTGCGCCCAGATCGCCGGTATCGGCTGCGGCGGATACCCGTTCGGCATGGTCGGCCCAATTCTTCCAGCCGGTCGCCTTGTCCGCCGCCCACGCCGTACCGGTCAACGTCGCCACAGCCAGCAATCCCGAAACCAATAGAAAATGTTTCTTCATAACACCCCCTCTCGACCCAAGAGGAAAGCTAACAGAAGCGACAAGAAATACTAATGAATTGCGCGTCGGATGCGGGGCATATACTTCAGATCAATTCACCGGTCAGCAACCGCGGCAGCGCACCCGACTGCCCGCGCGCTTCCGCCATGAAGCGTCCCTTGAGCGCGCCGCTGCGCTGCACCGCCGCCAGACCGGCACGCCGCACCAGCGACGGCAATTTGCCCGGCACGTCGAACAGCCGCACCAGCCCGTCCATCGCCACGCTGGTCATCATCGAATCGAGGCCACGCCAGCGCTGGTAGCGCGCCAGCAATTGCGCATCGCCCGGATCGAGGCCCAGGCGCATGCCCTCCACCAGCACCTCGACCAGCGCGGCGACGTCGCGGAAGCCAAGGTTCACGCCCTGCCCCGCGATCGGATGGATCGCATGGGCGCTGTCGCCCACCAGCGCCAGCCGGGTGTCGGTGATCCGGGCCGCATGATGGAAGCCGAGCGGATAGGAGGAGCGCGGCCCCGCCAGTGCAATCTCACCCAGAAAACCGCCGATCCGCTTCTGCGCTTCGGCCAGCCAGGCGCGTTCGGACAATTTCATCATCGCCGGCGCCTGCTCGGTCGGCACCGTCCATACCACGGCGGAGCGGGTGCCCGGCAGCATCGGCAACAGTGCGAAGGGGCCGCCGACATAGAAAATCTCATAGGCCGTATTGGCGTGCGGCACCTCATGGTCGATCGCCGTGACCATGGCGGTGTGCTTATATTGCCAGCGGGTGGTGTTGATCCCCGCCGCCTCGCGCGTGGGGCTGTTGCGCCCCTCCGCCGCGACCAGCAGCGCCCCCTGGATGGTGGCGCCGCTCGCCAGCGTCAACGTCACGCCATCGGCGTTGCGATCGACATGGATCGCGCGGTCGGGCTGGAAACGGGTGAGGTTGACGGCTTCGTCCGCCGTCTGCGCCAGCGCCACGCGCAGGTCGCGATTGGGGACCATCGTGCCCATCACGCCGTCGTCGGCGTCCGGCGCGAAATCCAGCGCGCCCGGCGCCAGCCCGTCGCTGACCCAGATACGGTCGATCGGGCAGCCCTTGCCTTCCAGATGCCTGCCCACGCCGATGGCGGTCATCATCGCATAGCTGGTCGAACTGATCGCCGACACGCGGCCGTCGAACCCGGCGGCGGTCACGCCGACCGGATCGGCGGGGTCGATCACGGCGGTCTTCACGCCATGGCCGGAAAGAGCGATGCCCAGAGTGAGGCCGACAAGCCCACCCCCCAAAATCACGACGTCGAAGCGTTCCATGGGGCTGTGTCTAGGCGTTTGGGAGGGGATTGGGAAGTAGAGCAATCCTTAATTCCGTTCGGGCCGAGCCTGTCGAAGGGGCTTTCCTTCCGTCAAAAAGGAAAGCCCCTTCGACAAGCTCAGGGCGAACGGAACTGGGTTTGCCGCTTAAGTTAAACCGTCCGGACCCAACCGGCCGGGTCGGCGACCACGCCGCGCTGAATGCCGGTCAGTTCGGCGCGCAGCGTCTCCGTCACCAGCCCGCCATCGCCATTGCCGATGGTGAAGTCCCCGTCCGTGCTCTTGACCGTGCCGATCGCGGTGACGACCGCCGCCGTGCCGCAGGCGAAGGCTTCGCGCAGCGTGCCGCTGGCGGCGTCGGCGCGCCACTGGGCGAAGCTATAGGGCTCCTCGCGCACGGCATGACCCTTGGCGCGGGCCAGGTCGATGATCGAATTGCGGGTGATGCCGGGCAGGATCGTGCCCCCCAGCGGCGGGGTGACGATCGACCCGTCGTCCATCACGAAGAAGACGTTCATGCCGCCCAGCTCCTCGACCCACTTATTCTCCGCAGCATCGAGGAAGACGACCTGGTCGCAGCCATGGCCGATCGCTTCCTTCTGCGCGACGAGGCTCGCGGCATAATTGCCGCCGCATTTGGCCGCGCCGGTGCCGCCGCGCGCCGCGCGGGTATAATGTTCCGACACCCACAGGGTCACGGCCTTCTTGCCGCCCTTGAAATAGGCGCCGGCGGGCGAAGCGATGACGCAGAAAATATATTCGTTGGAAGGGCGGACGCCCAGGAACGTCTCACTCGCGAACAGGAAGGGGCGCAGATAGAGGCTGCCTTCGCCGGTCGGAATCCAGTCGGCGTCGATCTTCACCAATTGCTCGACCGCTTCCAGGAACAAGTCTTCCGGGATCGCCGGCATCGCCAGCCGTTCGGCCGATGCGGCGAAGCGGCGGGCATTCTCTTCCGGGCGGAACATGGCGATGCTGCCATCTTCCAGCCGATAGGCCTTCATCCCCTCGAAGATTTCCTGCGCATAATGCAGCACGGCGCAGGCGGGATCGAGCTGGAAGGGTTCGCGCGGGCCAACGGCATGGCTGTGCCAGCCCTGCCCCTCCGTATAGCGAATCGTCACCATATGGTCGGTGAAGAGCCGGCCGAAGCCCGGATCTTCCAGCAGCACCGCGCGCGCGTCAGCCGCCACAGCCTTGGTGCTGGGGGTAACGGTGAAACGCGACTTCTGCTCGACGGCCATGGTGAGTCTCCTTTTCTGGCTCGGATCGGCCGCCTATGTCACAGAGCAGCCTGCGAAACAATGGGTCATGCTTACTGACTAATTCTACAATTGGAAAAAGGCCGATTGTCCCCCGCTGGCCCCTTCCCGCCCGCGCGACGTCCTTGTATCGCTTGCGCCATGCATTTTTTCTCGGACAACGCCACCCCCATCAGCCCCGCCGTGATGGCGGCCATCGCCGCGGCCGACCAGGCCGACCATGGCTATGATGGCGACGCCTGGAGCGCACGGCTGGACGGGGCGTTCAGCGCCCTGTTCGACACCCCGGTCAGCACCCCGGTCCATGCGCTGTGGATCGCGACCGGCACGGCGGCGAACAGCATCGCGCTGGCGTGCCTCTGTCCGCCCTATGGCGGCGTGATCTGCCATGAGGAAGCGCATATCGTCGTCGATGAATGCGGCGCGCCGGGCTTCTTCACCCATGGCGCGACGCTGATGCCGCTCCCCGGCGAAGGCGCGAAGCTGACGCCGGACATCGTCGCCGACCGGCTGAAGGCGATCCGTCCCGACGTGCATCAGGTGCCGGCCCGCGCGATCAGCATCACCAACGCCACCGAATATGGTCTGGTCTACAGCCCGGACGAAGTCGCGGCGCTGGGCGAACTGGCCAGGGCGCATGGCCTGGGCTTTCACATGGATGGCGCGCGCTTCGCCAATGCGGTCGCGCATCTGGGCTGCGCGCCCGCCGACGTCACCTGGCGCGCGGGGGTGGATGCGCTCAGCTTCGGCTGCGTCAAAAATGGCGGCATGATCGGCGAGGCGTTGCTCTTCTTCGGCGAACAGGCCGCAGCGCGCGCGGCCGAAGCGAAGCGCTGGCGCAAGCGGTCGGGGCATCTCTTCTCCAAGGGCCGCTATCTCGCCGCCCAGATTTTGGCGATGGTCGAGGGCGACCTGTGGCTGGCCAATGCCCGCGCGGCCAATGCGGCGGCGCGGGCGCTTGCCGGTGGCGCCGCCGGCCGCCTGCTCCACCCGGTGCAGGCGAACGAACTGTTCATCCGCCTGTCCGCCGACGAGGCCGCCCTGTTGCGCGCGCAGGGCTTCGATTTCTACGACTGGGGCGAGGGCGCGGCGCGGCTGGTCACCAACTGGGCGCAGGACGCGGCCAGCGTCGCGCCGCTGGCGCAGGCGCTCAAGGCGCTCACCGATGGCTGAGAGCAGATCGAACGGCGTCATCCTGCCTTTCATCCTCGTCACGCTGATCTGGAGTTCGACCTGGATCGTGATCCGCGACCAGATCGGCTCGGTCCCGGCCAGTTGGTCGGTCTGCTACCGTTTCCTGCTCGCCGGCATCGCCATGGCCGCCTTCGCCCGACTGCGCGGCGTGTCGCTCAATATCGGCGGGGCGGGCCTGCTCTACGCTGCGCTGCTGGGCGTGGCGCAGTTCGTCCTGAACTTCAACTTCGTCTATCGGGCGGAACATTATCTGACCTCCGGCGTGGTCGCGGTCGTCTATGCGATGCTGCTGATCCCCAATTCGATCCTCGCCTGGCTGATCTTCCGGGTGTCGGTAAGCCGCGCCTTCATCGGCGGGTCGCTGGTCGCGGTGACGGGCATCATACTCATGCTGCTGCACGAATATCATGCCGCCCCAATGCAAAACGATATAGCTCGGCCCGACATGGTGCTGCTGGGCGCGGCCTTCTCGCTCGCCGGCCTGATGAGCGCCTCGGCCGCCAATGTCATGCAGGGCATGGACATCGCCCGGCGGCTGCCGATGGTGGCGGTGCTGGCCTGGGCGATGCTGATCGGCGCCGGGGTGGACGCGCTCTTCGCCTGGGCCACCGTCGGCCCGCCGCAGTTCGACATGCGGTGGGGCTATGTGCTGGGCATAGGCTGGCTGGGGATCGCCGGGTCGGTCGTGACCTTCCCGCTCTACTTCACCCTGATCCAGCGCATGGGCGCGGGCCGCGCCGCCTATACCAGCGTGCTGATCCCGGTGATCGCGATGCTGATCTCCACCGTGGCGGAGGGCTATCGCTGGAGCGCGCTGGCGATCGTCGGCGCGCTGCTGGCGATCGCGGGGATGGGCATCGCGCTGCGCTCGAAGGCGGCTTAGCGCATCGTGCGGAAAAGCAGGAACCGGTTTTCCGCTAAAAACGATGCGAAAACAAAAAACCAGAGCGTCCGGCCCGCGTTCGATTAAACGCAGCGCGCGCTAGCGCATCGCCCCCGGCTGGTAGCGCCGCTTGGCGGCATCGACCTTGGCGAGCAGGCTGGCGACCGATTCGGGCGAAGTCGCGGGGCGGCCGGGCGCGGACAGATGCTGCATCCGGTCGCTGAGCGCGGAAAAGGCCTTGTCGATACGGGTCATGGGATCGTCCTCGCTGAATGACGATCCCGTCTTCGCGTGATCCGGTTAACAAGGCGTAAACCATGCGCCGATCGCCTTACAGGCAGGCGCGCAACCCCTGGCAGTAGGTCGGATAGAGCGGCGCCCAGCCCAGCAGCCGCTTCGCCCGGCCATTGGCGACGCGGCGATTTTCGGCATAGAAGCCGCGCGCCATCGGCGACAGGGCCGCTTCCCCCATGGTCTGGAGCGGCGGCCAGGGCCGGCCCAGCAGGTCGCAGGCCGCCTCGATCACGTCATTCTGCGCGCACGGCAGGTCGTCAGCCAGATTATAGACGCCGGGCGGTCCATCGAAGCTGGCGATCGCCCCGGCGACGATGTCATCCACATGGACGCGGCTGAAGACCTGATCGGGCAGGGCGATGCGATGCGCCTTCCCCTCGCGCACCCGGTCCAGCGCCGATCGCCCCGGCCCATAGATGCCCGGCAGGCGAAAGCGGCGCATGTCGGGACGCAGCGCGCCCCAGTCGGCGTCGGCGGCGGCCCGCGCGGTGCGCCGCCCCTGCCCCACCGGGCTGGCCTCATCCACCCAGGCGCCGGCCGCATCGCCATAGACGCCGGTGGACGACAGATAGCCGGTCCACAACGCCGGCGCGGCGGCGATGGCCTGGCCATAGCGGATCAGCACGGGGTCCACGCCTCCTTCGGGCGGGACGGAGGAGAGAATGTGGGTCGCGCCGGCGATGGCGGCGCGGACGGCGGGCTCGTCATCGAAGGCGAGGATATCCGAGGCGGCGTGACGCCTGACGCCGGTAACCCGCCACCCTTCCCCACGCAGGCGACCGGCCAGCCGAGCGGCGGTATAGCCCATGCCGAGGACGAGCAGATGCGGCATTACAACCCACCTCCGTTCGGCTGTTACGCCCTAGACCGTGAAGCTCTCGCCACAGCCGCAACTGCCCTTGGCGTTGGGGTTGTTGAAGACGAAACCGGCGGTGAAATCATCCTCCACCCAGTCCATCGTCGATCCGATCAGGTACAGCACCGACGCGCCGTCGATATAGAGCACCCCGCCCGGCGTCTCGATCTTCTCGTCGAACGTCGTCTCTTCCGACACATAGTCGACCGAATAGGCCAGGCCCGAACAGCCGCGCTTGGGGGTGGAGAGCTTGACCCCGATCGCGCCCTCGGGCGCTTGGCGCATCAGTTCAGCGATGCGCGCCTGCGACGTCGGCGTCAGGATGACGGCGGCGGGGCGCGCGCGGGTCTTGGTCTGCACGTCGGTCATCAGAGCATCCCCAGTTCCAGCTTCGCCTCGTCGCTCATCTTCTGCGGGTCCCATGGCGGATCCCAGACCAGATTGACCTGCGCATCGCCCACGCCCGGCACCGCGCCGACACGCAGTTCGACTTCGCCCGGCATGGATTCGGCGACCGGGCAATGCGGCGTCGTCAGCGTCATGGTGACGACGGCATGGCCATCGTCCGTCACGTCGACCCCGTAGATCAGGCCCAGATCATAGATGTTGACCGGGATTTCCGGATCGAAAATCTCCTTCAGCGCCTCGATGATCGCGTCATATAGATCGCCCCCCGGTTCGCCGGCCGGCACGTCGCTGGGCTTGGCGGACAGGAAGCCGTCCAGATAGTCGCGCTGGCGCGGCGCCGCATCCGCGGCCTCTTCGACGCGCGCCTTGGGCGGGGTTTCGACCGCCTCGACTTCCTCGATCATGATCTTATGCTCTTCGCTCATCCGAAGATTTTCCTTACCCGTTCAAGTCCGCGCACCAGCGCATCCACGTCGCTCTCGTCGCTATAGATGCCGAAGCTGGCCCGTGCGGTCGCCTCGACGCCCAGATGCCGCATCAGCGGCTGTGCGCAATGATGGCCGGCCCGGATCGCGACGCCCGTTTCGTCCAATATGGTGCCGACATCATGCGGATGCACCCCCTCCACCTCGAAAGAGAGGATTCCCGCGCTGTCGTCCGGCCCGAACAGGCGGACGCTGTTGATATTCTCCAGCGCCGCCCGCGCCTTGGCCACCAGTGCGCACTCATGGGCGTGGACCCTGTCCAACCCGATGCCCTGTACATAGTCGATCGCCGCCGAAAGCCCGACGACGCCGGTGATGTGCGGCGTCCCCGCCTCGAACCGGGTCGGCGCGGGCGCGTAGGTGGTCTTTTCGAACGTCACCTTGTCGATCATCGATCCGCCGCCCTGATAGGGGGGCATGGCGTCCAGCAGTTCGGCCCGCCCCCACAGCACGCCGATGCCGGTCGGGCCATAGAGTTTGTGCGCGGAAAAGACGTAGAAATCGCAGTCCATCGCAGCCACGTCGATCGCCAGCCGCGGCACCGCCTGGCAGCCGTCGATCAATATCTTCGCGCCCACCATATGGGCGATGTCGGCGGCGCGGCGCACGTCCAGCACGCTGCCTAGCACGTTGGACACATGGGCCAGCGCAACCATCCGGTGCTGCGGCGTAATCATCGCGCGCATCGCGTCGAGGTCGATCTTGCCGTCCTGCGTCAGCGGCACGACATCGATCGCCGCGCCGACTTTCTCCGCGACGATCTGCCACGGCACGATATTGCTGTGATGCTCCAGCGTGGACAGCAGGATGCGGTCGCCCGCCTTGAGCTGCGTCCCGGCCCAGCATTGCGCGACCAGGTTGATCCCCTCGGTCGCGCCGCGGACATAGACGATTTCCCCGTCGCTCGCCGCGCCGATGAAGCCCGCCACCTTCCGCCGCGCCGCTTCATAGGCGAGCGTCATATTGGCCGACCGCTCGTACACGCCGCGATGCACCGTCGCATAGTCCGGGCCATAGGCGCGCGCGATCGCGTCGATCACGGGGTTGGGCTTTTGCGCGGTGGCGGCGCTATCGAGATAGTGCCAGTCCCCGACACCGGGAAAATCGTCCCGCAGCCGCAAAGTCTGGGCCAGATCGGTCATACCAGGGCCTCCAGCTTGGCGATCGCGGCCGCTTCCAGCACATCCTTGACCGCCTCGTCCGCAACATCGTCGAACACGCCCGCGACGAAGGAGCGCAGCAGCAGCGTCTTGGCCGTCGCCGGGTCCATGCCCCGGCTGGCCATGTAGAAAAGCGCCGTCTTGTCCAGTTCGCCCACGGTCGCGCCATGGGCGCATTTCACGTCGTCGGCGAAGATTTCCAGCTCCGGCTTGGCGTTCGCCGTCGCCGTGCGGTCCAGCAGCATCGCCTTGATCGACTGGAAGGCGTCGGTGCGCTGCGCATCGCGCGCGACATTGATGCTGCCCAGATAGCTGCCGGTCGCACGCTGCCCCAGGATCGACCGGATCGTCTGGCCGCTGGTCGAATCGGGCTTGGCATGGGTGACGCTGGTGATGATCTCCAGCGTCTGGTCGCCGCCGCCCAATATCGCGCCATTGAGCTCGAAATGCGCCTGGCTGCCGAGCGTCACGGTGAAGGTCACACGCCCCAGCTTGCCGCCGATATTCAACACATGGAAATCGCACCGCGCCCCGTCGGCGATGGTGATGACATAGTCATGCACCGCCGCCGTCCCATCCGCCGCGTCCTGCACCAGATGATGACGCGCCGTATCGCCTTCGGCCACGTCGATCCGCGTCGGCGCGGGCGTCGGCCAAATCGCGGCGACAGCCTCGACATCGCTATAGCGCCAGTCTTCGTCCTTGCGCGTGGGGAGAGCGAGCACAGTCATTCCCCGCCTCCGTTCGCTTCGAGCGAAGTCGAGAAGCGGCTAGCGCTGCGCCTGCGCTTCTCGACCTTGGCCTGTCCTGAGCGCCTGCCTTGGCAGGCCGTCGAATGGCTCGAAACGAACGGCTGTTGTATTGCATTGCTCACGCCGCCACCACCTCGGCATAGCCTTCCCGTTCCAGCTCCAGCGCCAGTTCCGGCCCGCCCGACTTCACGATCCGGCCGGCCGCCAGCACATGGACGAAGTCCGGCTTCACATAGTCGAGCAGCCGCTGATAATGGGTGATGAGCAGCACGGCCTTGTCGCTCTTGCGCATGATCGCGTTGATCCCCGCGCCCACGATCTTCAATGCGTCGATGTCGAGGCCGGAGTCCGTCTCGTCGAGGATGGCGAGCCTGGGATCGAGGATGCCCATCTGCACCATTTCGGCGCGCTTCTTCTCGCCACCCGAAAAGCCGACATTCACCGGCCGCTTGAGCATTTCCATGTCGAGGCCCAGCAGCGCGGCTTTTTCCTTGGCGAGGCGGATGAACTCGCCGCCGTTCAGTTCCTTCTCGCCCCGCGCGCGGCGCTGGCTATTGAGGCTTTCGCGCAGGAATTGGAGGTTGGAGACGCCGGGAATCTCGACCGGATATTGGAAGCCCAGGAACAGCCCGGCGGCGGCGCGCTCATGCGGCTCCAGTTCGAACAGGTCCGCACCCTCGAACGTCGCCGTGCCGCCGGTCACATCATAGCCCGGCCGCCCGCCCAGCGTATAGGCCAGCGTCGACTTGCCCGCGCCGTTCGGCCCCATGATCGCATGGATTTCGCCCGCGTTGATGGTCAGCGACAATCCCTTCAGGATCGCCTTGCCGTCGATTTCGTTGGTCAGATTGTCGATCGTCAGCATCTCTTACCCCTTATGCGCCCGCTCGAGCGTCCGCGCGGTCCAGAACGCCATGTCGCGCACGTCGCCCGGCGCGGGGAACAGCGTGTCGATATGCCGCTTGATCGGCATATAGGGCCACCAGTCGGCATCCGGCTCCGGCGCGCCCTTTTCCAGCAGCGCGACGACGAATTCGCTGACCGGCCCCATGCGGGCCAGGTTGGGCGCCTTCGCCTTGTGGAACGTCTTGTCCTTGCGCAGCTTCTCGGTGAAGGCGACGTCGCCGGCCTCCAGCGCCGCGCGACTCTGCGCCTCATAGGCGTCGAGGTCGCCGAAATCGGCGCGCGCACGCGGCTCCAGCTCGCCCTCTTCCAGCTCATAATCCTCGGTCAGGATCCGGATCGCGGCGGTCCATGACTGGCCATTGCCGACATCCTCCGCAAAATCCGCGAGGGCATCCTGAATATCGTCTTCGTCGCTCATCTAGTCACTCGTCTTTTCATTGATCTCGAAAAGCCCCTCCCCTTCAGGGGAGGGGTTGGGGTGGGGGTTGTGCCAACGGTCAGGTGCAGTCTCCAAAACAGCCAGCAACCTTTCGCACACACCTTCCAAATTCGTCATCACATCAGCATTCCCGAAACGAATGACGTGATAGCCCTGTTCGCTCAGCCGATGATCACGCTCAGAATCCGAACCATCAGCGTGCGTATCGCCGTCGATCTCAACGATGACGGCTTTCTGCGGACACAGAAAATCAGCAACAGCGTAACCGGCAACCGCCTGCCGTCGGAATTTATAGCCGCCCAGCTTTGAACCCGACAGGACACGCCAAAGCCGCTTTTCCGGCTCGGTCGGATCGTGCCGCATCTTGCGCGCACGATCTTGCATCGTAGAAAGCTGCCGCACGGACAGCCCCCACCCCCGGCCCCTCCCCTGAAGGGGAGGGGAGTCCATGGGTTGCCCCTTGTCCCTCACCCCACGCTGCCTTCCAGCGAAATCCCCAGCAGCTTCTGCGCCTCGACCGCAAACTCCATCGGCAACTGCTGCAGCACTTCGCGCGCGAAGCCGTTCACGATCAGCGACACCGCGCTCTCCGCATCCAGCCCGCGCTGCATCGCATAGAAAAGCTGGTCGTCGGAAATCTTTGACGTCGTCGCCTCATGCTCGATCTGCGCGCTCGGATTGCGCACCTCGATATAGGGCACGGTATGCGCGCCGCACTGGTCCCCCAGCAGCAGGCTGTCGCACTGCGTGAAGTTGCGTACGCCCTCCGCCCCCGGCGCCACGCGCACCAGCCCGCGATAGGTGTTGTTCGACCGCCCGGCGCTGATCCCCTTCGACACGATGGTCGACCGCGACCCCTTGCCGTTATGGATCATCTTGGTGCCGGTGTCGGCCTGCTGCCTGTTGTTGGTCAGCGCCACCGAGTAGAACTCGCCCACGCTATTCTCACCATTCAGCACACAGGACGGATATTTCCAGGTGATCGCGGACCCCGTCTCGACCTGCGTCCACGACACCTTGCTGTTCCTGCCCTGACACAGCGCCCGCTTGGTCACGAAATTATAGATGCCGCCCTTGCCGTCGGCGTCGCCGGGATACCAGTTCTGGACGGTCGAATATTTGATCTCCGCATCGTCCAGCGCGACCAGTTCGACGACGGCCGCGTGCAACTGATTCTCGTCGCGCATCGGCGCCGTGCAGCCTTCCAGATAAGAGACATAGCTGCCCTCGTCCGCGACGATCAGAGTCCGCTCGAACTGCCCCGTATTCTCCGCATTGATGCGAAAATAGGTGGACAATTCCATCGGGCAACGCACCCCCTTGGGGATATAAACGAACGTCCCGTCGGAAAAGACCGCGCAGTTCAATGTCGCGAAATAATTGTCGTGCATCGGCACGACCTTGCCCAGCCATTTGCGGATCAGGTCGGGATATTCCCGCACCGCTTCGCTGATCGAGCGGAAGATGACCCCCGCCTCCTCCAGTTCCTTGCGGAAGGTGGTCGCGACCGACACGCTGTCGAACACCGCGTCCACCGCGACCCGGCGCGAACCCTTCACCCCTGCCAGCACTTCCTGTTCGGCAATGGGAATACCCAGCTTCTTGTAGGTCGCCAAAATCTCAGGATCGACCTCGTCCAGGCTATCCAGCTCCACCTTCTTCTTCGGCTCGGCGTAATAATAGGCGTCCTGATAATCGATCGGCGGGACGTTCAGCTTCGCCCAGTCGGGCGGCGTCATCGTCTTCCACATGGCAAACGCCTTCAGCCGCCAGTCGAGCAGCCATTGCGGCTCCTTCTTCTTGGCGGAAATGAAGCGGACCGTATCCTCGTTCAGCCCCTTGGGCGCGAAATCCTGTTCGATCGCCGACGACCAGCCATGTTCGTAGGTGGAGGCGCGATCGGCCGCCTCCTGCGCTTCGGCGTTACGGCCAGAATAGCCTTGAACGGTGGTTGCTTGTTCGGTCATGCCATTTCTCTGCTAAGGCTGGCGATGGTGACGCCGGCAAGGGCGGATCGGATCGCTTCATTGGCCACGTTCATATGCGGGCGGATGCGGCAGTCGGTTTCCAGATTGCAGTCATGCGCGCCCTGCTCGTTGCAGGCGGTCATGGCGATCGGCCCTTCGACCGCCTCCACCACATCGGCCAGCGTGATCGTGGCGGGCGGGCGCGACAGCCGCACGCCGCCGCCCGTGCCGCGGCTCGATTCGAGCAACCCGGCCGCCGACAGCCGGCTCACCAGCTTCTGGGCGGTAGGCAGCGGAATGCCGGTTTCGGCGCTCAATGTGGTCGCGTTCATCTTCGCTACGCGCTGCGATTCCGCCGGGGCAAGCCCAGCGTGGCCGCAATGGCGCGCGGCGGCGGACATCAACACGACCGCATAGTCGGCAAAGCTCGATAATTTCATATCAATTGCGAACCATTCTCAAATCGGACTGATTCCATCCGATTGGCCGCATGTGGTCCGCCGAGCGCGGATAATCAAGGCAATTTTGCTTGGCCGCCCTTAACTCAGGCGATTCAGCACCGCCACGTCGCCGCCCAGCGAGCGGCGCAACAACGTCAGTTGCGCCACCGCGGACGGCTCGGTCTGCAACTGGTGCGGCGTAAGGCCGATGAAATGCTTGATCTCCCGGATGAAGTGCGACTGGTCGTAAAAGCCGCCCTCCTCGCAAAGCTGCTGCCAGCTCACTCCGTCCAGCGCGATGCGCGCGGAACAGCGCAGGGCCCGATATTTGCGCGCCAGCAGCTTGGGCGCCGCGCCATAATATTTATTGGCAAGGCGGGCGAGCTGGCGCGGCGACAGGCCGGTGGTTTCGGCCAGCACCTCGATCCGCGGCGATCCTTCGTCCATCAGCCAGGCGTCGATCGCCGCCAGCAATTCCCACGTCGCGGGGCGCAGCGGTCGCGTCAGCCGCCCCAGTTCGCTCCAGCACAGCCCGGCCATCGCGTCGGCATCGTCGCCCAGCGCGCGCAACCTGTCCAGCAGCCGGGCATAGACGTCGCCCCGTTCGGCCGCGAGATCGCACAGCCCGTCCGCCAGCGCGCTGGCGTCGCCGCCGTGCAGCGCCAGCCAGCCGGCGGGCAGCAGGGAAATGCCCATCACCCGCAACGGCCGGTCGACTTCGAATCGAGTCGCGCCCATGGTCGGCCCCAGCAGGCAGACGTCGGGCGTCGCCATCACGGTTCCGTCCTGGAAATGATAGTCGCCGCCACCCTCCAGCATCAGCCGCAACTGCGGCACGTCGGCGCGGGTGAAGTCGGCATAGCGATCGGCCGCGACGGTGAAATAATAGAGCGATCCGAAATAGGCGCGCAGATGCGCAGGCGGTGCGAAATAGCGCAGCCGGACAGGCCCCTGCGCGGCATCGACCGTATAGGACAGCGGCCCGCGGTCATCCGGCAACGCGACTGCGTGCGCCACATTATCGCTGTGATGCGACCCCATTTTTTCACCCCTGCCGGTCACTATGCGCCAACACGGGCGCGGCGCAAGCGGCCGGACGGAAAAATTGTAAAGTTTTTCGACAGCTAGCAGCCGAAGCCCAAAAAAATGACCCGGCGGTTTGCACCGCCGGGTCAGTAAAAGGTCTCATTGGCCATAGGCCAGAGAGCCTTCGGGTCGCAAGGCGGCTTTACGCCCGAATCACAGCAACTTTATTGGATGAAACGGACATTTTCGGCGCGCAAACGGTCTCATTCATGACGTTTCTTGTCATGAAATAACCCGAACCCTCCGCTGTTGCCCCATGGCCACAGTGACTCGACGGACGAAGGGTCCGCTGGCATAGGCAGGGCCATGTCCTATCGCCTGATCCGCCCGCTGCTGTTCGCCCTGGATGCCGAGCGCGCCCACCATCTCTCGATCGCCGCGCTGCGGCTGATGCCGACGCCTGCGCCGCTGGCGCCCGACCCGATGCTGGAGTCGGTGGTGGCGGGAATCCGCTTTCCCAACCCGGTCGGCCTGGCCGCGGGCTATGACAAGGACGGGCGCATCGCCCACAAGATGCACGGGCTGGGCTTCGGATTCGCCGAACTGGGCACGCTGACCCCGCTGGCCCAGCCGGGCAATCCCCAGCCGCGCCTGTTCCGCCTGGTCGAGGACCGCGCCGTCATCAACCGCTTCGGCTTCAACAATGGCGGCCAGGGCGCCGCGGCGGACCGGATCGCGCGCTATCGCCGGCCGGTGGAGAGCGGCGGCCCGGTGATCGGCATCAATATCGGCGCGAACAAGGACGCGACCGCGGCCGGGCGCGGCATCGCCGACTATGCGACCGGCGTCACCTGCATGGCGCCGCTGGCCGACTATCTGACCGTCAACATCTCCTCCCCCAACACGCCGGGCCTGCGGGCGTTGCAGGGCCGGGCGGCGCTCGACGATCTGCTCTCGGCGGTGATGGCCGCGCGGGGCGCGGGAACGACGCCCATCTTCCTGAAAGTCGCCCCCGACCTGGAACCGGCCGATGTCGAGGATATCGCCGCCGCCTGCCTCGACCATCGCGTCGATGCGCTGATCGTCTCCAACACCACCATCACTCGCCCCGCGCTGCGATCGGCCCAGGCTAGCGAAGCGGGCGGCCTGTCCGGCGCGCCGCTGACCGGCCTGTCGCTGGCGCGGCTCAAGGACTTTCGCCGCCTCACCGGCACCCGCCTGCCCCTGATCGGCGTGGGCGGCATCGCCAATGCGGAACAGGCCTATGCCCGCCTCCGCGCCGGCGCCTTGCTGGTCCAGCTCTACAGCGCGCTGGTCTATGAAGGGCCGTATCTCGCGAAACGGATCAATGCCGGGCTGAAGGCGCTGATGGCGCGGGATGGCGTGAAAACGATCGGCGAGGCGATCGGGGTCGACGTGCGATAGGATCGCGTCAGGGGCGATGCAGCGTCACTTTGAGCGTCTCGAAATCCGCCGGGCCGGACGAATGTTCATGCACGATCCGCCACCGACCGTCCCGACGCCGAAGGGACCAGCTCGTCCTGTTTTCCAGCGCGCGCAATTCTTCGCCCGATGGCGCGACGGCGGCGTAGCGCGTCGTGGCGCACCAGACGGCCCAGTCGTCCCCGACCAGACTCTTCTCCGGCGTGAATGTGACTTTGACGCGCTCTTCGCCCAGGGATGCAAACCAGTCCCGCACCATGGCCGCCCATGCATCCCGGCCTTCATAAGACCATGGCCCCCATGCATCGAAGACAAGCACGTCCATGTCGTATAAGGACAGGAAAGCGGCCTCGTCTTTCTCGTAGACGGCCAGGGCATATGCGTCCGCGAGTGTATCTATGCTGTCCATATGCCGATGCTAACGCCTGTATCGCCTGTCTGCTATCGCGAAAGTCGGTCTGGACGAGCCGGCTGTTGTTGATCGCGACCGCCCAGAACCGCCACAAAGGGTTGCCGCGCGCAACCTTATGGCTAGGGTGACGGCCATGATCTCCCGCCTTCCCGGCCTGCTGGCCCCGCTCGCCCTCCTCGCCCTCATCCCCGCGTCCGCCCTCGCCCGCGAGCCGGTGTCGACCAACGCCACCGTGTCCGCCGCCGATCCGCGCGCGGCGCAGGCGGGGCAGGAGATATTGCGCAGGGGCGGCAGCGCGACCGATGCCGCGATCGCGATGATGCTGACGTTGAACGTCGTGGAACCGCATAATAGCGGCATCGGCGGCGGTGGATTCCTGATGCATCATGACGGCGCGACCGGCCTGCTGGAATCGATCGATGGGCGCGAAACCGCGCCGGCCGCTGCCCGGCCGGATCGCTTCATGGGACCGGACGGCAAGCCCCTGCCCTTCATTCAGGCCTGGCCGGGCGGCTATTCGGCCGGCGTGCCGGGCAATCTGCGCATGGCGTGGGACGCGCACAAGAAATGGGGCAAGCTGCCCTGGGCCGATCTGTTCGCGCCCGCGATCCGCTACGCGCAGGATGGCTTCGACCTGGGCGAACGCACCGCCACAGCGCTGCGCGCGACCCAGAGCATCTGGGCCGACTTCCCCGAAATCCAGAAAGCCTTCTGGATCGACGGCGCCCCGCCGCCGGTCGGCACCCACCTCAAAAACCTGCCGCTCGCCGCCCTGTTCAAGCGGATCGCGGCGGAAGGCCCGGACGCCTTCTACACCGGCGAAAACGCCCGCCTCATCAGCCAGGCCGTCACCCATGCGCCCAAGAATCCGGTGCCGATGGCGGAAGCGGATCTGGCCGGCTATCAGGCCAAGCCGCGCAGGCCGGTCTGCGGTCATTATCGCGCCTATACCGTCTGCGGCATGGGGCCGGCGTCGGCCGGTGGCGTCACCGTGCTGGAGATTCTCGGCATGGTCGAACGCTTCCCGCTCGCCCAATGGGGCAAGGACGATCCACGTAGCTGGCATGTCATCGGCGAAGCGATGCAACTGGCCTATGCCGATCGCGACACATGGCTGGGCGATCCCGATTTCGTGTCGGTGCCGGTCAGCGGCATGATCGATCCCGCCTATCTGAAACAGCGCTCGTCGCTCATCCGCCTGAACAAAGCATTGAATGTCTACAAGCCCGGCACGCCCCCCGGCGCACGGCCGCGCACCGCGTCGCTGCCCCAGCCCGAAAGCGGCACCAGCCATTTCGTCGCGGTGGATCGCAATGGCGACATCGCCGCCTGGACCTCCACGATCGAAAGCTTCTTCGGCAGCCAGCTGATCGCCAATGGCGTGATCCTCAACAATGAACTGACCGATTTCAGCTTCACGCCCGAAAAGGACGGCAAGCCGGTCGCCAACCGGGTGGAGGCGGGCAAGCGCCCCCTCTCCTCCATGTCGCCGACCATCGTCTATGACGACAAGGGCACGCCGATCTTCACCGTCGGCGCGGCGGGCGGCAAGACCATCATCATGCAGGTCGCCAAGGCGCTGATCGCGCATTTCGACTGGGGCCTGTCCGCGCAGGAGTCGATCGCGCACGGCCTCCTCTTCTTCAACGGCGACGGGCTGGTGCTGGAACAGGGCACCTCGCTCGAAGCCATGAAAGCGCCGCTGGAGAAACTGGGCCACCGCGTCAGCGTCAACCGCATGGGCCTCAAGGCCAATGCCGCCGAACGCATGGCCGACGGCCACTGGGTCGGCGCCGCCGACCCGCGCAGTCCGGGGGTTTCGTTGCAGGAGTAAAGCCGGCCTTCGGCCTGCTCCGTTCGCAATGACGGATCACCCCTTCAAATCCAGCCCCGCGACGTTGAAGTCGAACGGCGCGGTCTGCGCCTTGCCGTCCACCACCAGGTCGACCTTCACGCTCTTGGCCTTCCTGATCACATCATAGGCCCCCTGCGATGGCGCGATCGCGATACCGTCGTCATTGGTCGCCATCCGCCCCTGCCATTCGTGGCGCTTGCCGTCGTCGGTGGTGGCCGTGATCCGGCAATCCGACAGGTCGCAGGTGAAGGGCGCGCCGACCAGCTTGACCGTCACGTCCGCGCCGCCTTCCTTGAGCGGCTGGACCAGCAGGACCGAGAAAGTGTCGGGCGCGGTCATCGTCTGCACGCTGTTGGCGCTGCCGATATAGGCGACCTTGGGCTTGCCGCCCTCACCGCCCTCATATTTCCAGACCTGGCCGATCTGCTCGCGCTGGGTCGGTGCCTTGGGTGTCTTGTCGCCGCAGGCCGCCAGCGTGGCGACGGCTGCGATCATCATGATGGCGCGCATTGCGTCCTGTCCTTCCGATATGGTTACGGAAGGACAATGTCTGAACCGGCCGGGAGTTTCCTTAAGCGGTGTAACGGGCGGCCGTATCGCGGATCAGCGCGATCATGTTGGGAATGCCCTGGGTGCGGTTGGAACTGAGTTGGTTGCGGAGGTCGAACGGCGCCAGCGCGCCCTCTATGTCCGCCGCCGCGATCTCGGCCGGCGCGCGGTCCTGCACGGTCAGCAGCACCAGCGCGATGATCCCCTTGGTGATCGCGGCATTGCTGTCCGCCAGGAAATGCAGCCGGCCATCATCGAGGACGGTGGGATAGACCCACACCGCCGCCGAACAGCCGCGCACCAGGGTCGCGTCGGTCTTGAGCGCGTCGGGCATATCCTCCAGCCCGCGCCCCAGGTCGATCAGCAGGCGATAGCGATCGTCCGCGTCCAGAAATGCATAGTCTTCCTGGAGATCGGCGAGATGGGGCTGGTCGGTCATGGCCGCCCATATAGGGGCAAATGCAGAAAGCGGAACCCGCTTTGCAGGCCCGCCTGGGCGGAATGTCGATCAGCTCGTGACCTTGCACCCCTTGGCCGCCGCCTGCCCGCGCAGATAGCCGCGCCGCGCGACGCCCGCCGTCACCGCCGCCTGCAAGCGCCGCTCGGCCGGGGCCGCGCCGCTGATCTCGCGCACCAGTCCGCGGAACGGGATGAGCGAATTGACGATCGTCTTGCCGACCGCCTCGGCGATCTTGCCGGTGCGATTCTCGTTCGCCTTCGCGCCGACGGTAAAATCCTCGCCCAGCACGGCGTTGAGTTCGGCGAGCGACGCCTTCAGCCCCTTGCACGTGCGCGACGGCGGGGCGGCATAGGGATTTTCCACCGCTTTCAGCAGCACGGGCGGAATCTCGTCCTTGTCCAGGCCGATGTCGCGCGCCGGCTGGGTGGCGATGTTGCCGGCCTTGTCCAGCGTGCCGTCGCGGCGCTTTTCCGGTTCCTGCCCAGCCGCCTCCTGCCTGGCCGCTTCCTGCTTGGCCTGCTCCGGTTTCGCCGGCGCCTGGGCCAGCGCAGCGCCCGGCACCAACATGGTCAGGGCAATAGTCATGGTCGTCAATTTCATGGTCGTCCTCCCGGTTTGTCAAACCAGCGACGCGCCATGTCGGTTCCGGACCGAAACGATTGTGGCGCAAGACAAGTCGCCGCCCCCGCGCTATGCGGCAGGCTCCATCCCGCAGGAGATGTTTCTTGTCCCGATCCGACGCGCGCTGCACCATCGCCTCGTCCGCTCTGTCCGCCGCCATCGATCCGCTCGGCGCGGAACTTTGGTCGCTACAGGACGCCGCCGGACGCGAATTGATGACCGACGCCGATCCGCGCTGGTGGACCGGCCATGCGCCGCTGCTCTTCCCCTTCGTCGGCCGGTCGCGCGGCGACGTCTATCGGCTGGACGGGCAGGACTATCCCATGCCCCAGCACGGCTTCGCCCGCCACAGCCCCTTCCTAGTCGTCGAGCAGGACGACGACCGGCTGTTCCTGCGGCTGGAAGCGGACAGCGCGACGCGCGCCGCCTATCCCTTCGACTTCCGCCTCGACATGGCCTTTGCCATCGAAGGCGCGACGCTATGCATGACCGCGACCGTCACGAACCGGGGGGAGGCGGCCATGCCGTTCAGCTTCGGCTATCATCCCGCCTTCGCCTGGCCGCTGCCCTATGGCGGCGCGGCGGAGGATCACCGCATCGTCTTCGAGCAGCCCGAACCCGCCCCGATCCGCAAGGTCGGCCATGAACCCGGCCTCATTGCCCGCGAAAGCTTCCCATCCCCAGTGGAGGGCGACACGCTCATCCCCACCCACGCCCTATTCGAAGGCGACGCCCTGATCTGGGACGATCTCAATAGCCGCTCGCTGACCTGGGGCGTGCCCGGCCAACCGCACCTCAAAATCGATTTCCCCGACACCCCCTGGCTCGGCCTGTGGCAGAAACCGGGCGCCCATTATCTGTGCGTCGAACCCTGGGCCGGGATGGCCGACCTTGTAGGCTTCACCGGCGATGTCTGGGACAAGCAGGGCATATTGTGCCTGCTGCCCGGCGACAGCCGATCCTTCCGCATGGACGTGACGTTGGTGGACGTGTAACGGGCGCTTTTCGGTTTCCATTCGCCCTGAGCGAAGTCGAAGGGCACGCCTGAACGAAGTGAAGGCACTTCGCTCCGCTCAGTGGCAGGCTTCGACTTCGCTCAGCCGAACGGGTTTATTTATTTCGGTTAGAAAATCATCATGACCATCCCATCCCGCCGCACCTTCGCGATCATTTCCCACCCGGACGCCGGCAAGACCACGCTGACCGAAAAGCTGCTGCTGGAAGGCGGTGCCATCCATCTCGCCGGTGAGGTCAAGGCGCGCGGGCAAAACCGCCGCGCCCGCTCCGACTGGATGAAGATCGAGCAGCAGCGCGGCATCTCCGTCACCTCCTCGGTCATGACGTTCGAACGCACCCGCGATGGCGAGACGATCACCTTCAACCTGCTCGACACGCCGGGCCATGAAGATTTTTCGGAAGACACCTATCGCACCCTGACCGCCGTCGATTCCGCCGTCATGGTGATCGACGCGGCCAAGGGGATCGAGCCGCAGACCCGCAAGCTGTTCGAAGTCTGCCGCCTGCGCAACGTCCCCATCATCACCTTCGTCAACAAGGTCGATCGCGAAGGCCGCGAAACCTTCGGCCTGCTCGATGAAGTCGCCGACCAGTTGCAGCTCGACGTCTGCCCGATGAGCTGGCCCGCCGGCATGGGCGGCGAGTTCGAAGGTATCTACGACTTCGCCACCAACCGCCTGATGCAGCCCGCCGGCCCGTCCAAGGAATTTGACGGCACCCGCCACCAGTTCAGCGGCCTGGACGATCCGAAACTGGCCGATCATCTCTCGCCCCACGCGCTGGAAAAACTGCGCGAGGAAGCCGAACTGGCGCAGGGCGGCTATGCCAGCTTCGACCTCGACCGCTATCGTGCGGGCGATCTGACCCCGGTCTATTTCGGCTCCGCGCTCAAATTGTTCGGCGTCACCGAACTGATCGACGCGCTCGGCCAGCACGCCCCGCCGCCGCGCGCCCAACCGGCCGAACCCGCCGCGATCGAGCCGGAGAATAACGAAGTCACCGGCTTCATCTTCAAGGTGCAGGCCAATATGGACCCGATGCACCGCGACCGCATCGCCTTCATGCGCCTCGTCTCGGGCAAGTTCAAACGCGGCATGAAGCTGACGCCGTCGGGATCGGGCAAGCCGCTTGCGGTCCACTCGCCGATCCTCTTCTTCGCGCAGGACCGCGAATTGGCGGACGAAGCTTTCCCCGGCGACATCATCGGCATCCCCAATCATGGCGCGCTGCGCGTGGGCGATACGCTCAGCGAAAAGCCCGGCCTGCGCTTCACCGGCCTGCCCAATTTCGCGCCGGAAATCCTGCGTCGCGTCCAACTCAAAGACCCGACCAAGACGAAGCAGTTGCGCAAGGCGCTGGACGACCTCTCGGAAGAGGGCGTGATCCAGGTCTTCTATCCGGAAATCGGCAGCAACTGGATCGTCGGCGTCGTCGGCCAGCTCCAGCTCGAAGTGCTGATCTCCCGTCTGGAGGCCGAATATAAGGTCGCCGCCGGCCTCGAACAGTCGCCCTTCGACACCGCCCGCTGGATCAGCGGGGACGATGCCGCGATCAAGGAACTGGTCGGCCATAATGTCAGCAACATGGCCAAGGACCGCGACGGCAACCTCGTCTTCATGGCCCGCAGCGCGTGGGACATCGGCTACCAGCAGGAACGCCACCCCAAGGTGAAGTTCAGCGCGACGAAAGAGCGTTAAAAGAACAACGTGCTCCCGCGAAGGCCGGAGCCCAGTTCCAAAGGCAGAGCTGGGTTCCCGCCTTCGCGGGAACACACCACATATCTACTAGTGCACAAAAATCATGAATGGCGCCATTGCTTCTGCCCATTCACGAAAGCCATCCTATCGCTGCAACCGTCGCACTCCCTGTCTCAAACGGTGGCGACCTCCGCTGCACCCACGTCTTTTCCGTTCGCCCTGCGCTTGTCGAAGGGCATGGCTGAGCGAAGTCGAAGCCCGAACAGGATGTGGCGTTACGCCGCCACCCAATCCTTGCGCAAAGCCTTGCCCGCGAGCGCCATGAACAGCCCGGCGAGCAGGTAGAAGCCCAGCGCCGCGACGATCGCATAGCGCAGCGCCTCCGCCCCATAGGTCGGCGTCAGCGCATCCGACAGCGCCCCCACGCTCCACGACCCCAGCCCCAGCCCGACCAGATTGTTGATCAACAGGAAGCTCGCCGCCGCACTCGCCCGCATATGGGCGGGGACGAGATGCTGGACCGCGGTCAGCACCGGCCCCAGCCAGACATAGACCAGAGCCTGCGGGATCAGGAACAGCGCGAAGGCGAAACCGACGCTGCCCGACAGCACGCCCACCACGAACAGCGGCATCCCCACAACATAGCTGACCGCCGGCACCCAGGCATAATAGGCCTTGTCCTTGCCACCCATGGCGTCGCCCAGCCAGCCGCCCAGCAGCACACCCGCCACCCCGCCGATCAGCAGCAATCCACCCAGAAACTGCCCCGCCCCCAATATGTCCAGGCCAAAGCTGCGCATCAGCAGGCTGGGCAGCCAGAAGGCCACGCCATAGCCGCACATCGAACTGCACGCCGCGCCCAGCGCCAGGAACCAGAAGCTGCGCTTGGCCGCCAATATGCCGAACACCGCCGACACCGGCACCGCATCGGCCGCCTGCACCGGCCGCGCCGGTTCGCGCACCACCAGCCGAAAGACCGGCGCGATCACTATGCCCATGATCCCCACCGCGATGAACGCCGTGCGCCACTCCACCGCCTGCGCGATATAGCCGCCCAGCAGCACGCCACCGGCCGACCCCAGCGGAATGCCGAGCGAATAGATGGACAGCGCCCGCGCCCGCTGATGCGCGGGAAAATAGTCGCTGATCACGGCGTAGGAGGGCGCGACGCCGCCCGCCTCCCCCACGCCCACCCCGATGCGGAACAGGAACATCTGGGTGAAGCTGCTCGCGATCCCGCACAGCGCGGTGAAGCCGCTCCAGATGGCGAGCGACACGGTGATGACCCAGGTCCGGCTGGTCCGGTCCGCCAGCAACGCCAGCGGGATCGCCAGCGTCGAATAGAGCAAGGCAAAGGCGATCCCGCCCAGCGCGCCGAGCTGCGTATCGCTCAGCCCCAGCTCCGCCTTGATCGGCCCGGCCAGGATGCCCAGTATCTGCCGGTCGAGAAAGTTGAACGTATAGACGAGCAGCAACATCGCCAGCACGATGCCACGATAGGCGGGGGAGGCAGGCGCGGCGGCAGAGGTGGATCGGTCGGTCATAAGGCTTTCACCCATCCCCGTTCAGTTCGCGCTTGTCGAGAAGCGTTGTGCGTGGGTTCTCGACAAGCGCGAACCGAACCGGAGGGATTGGACGAGGATCAGAATTTCACCGTCCCCGTCACGAAGACCTGTCGCGGATTGCCGTAGAAGGCGGTCAGCACGCCTTCCCGGCCCAGCGTCGAGACGCCGGTGGCCGACTGATAGTTATAGCCCGACGTGATATACTGCTTGTCGGTCAGGTTCTTGCCGTGCAGCCCCAGCGAATAATGATCGTCGGCCGACGTCCACACGATGCTGGCGTCCCACAGCGCATAGCCCGGCTGGTCGAGCGCCGGGATCGGCACTTCGAACTGGTGGGTCAGGCTGCGATAGGACAGGGTGGTCGACAGGTCGAGCGACCCGCCCGCCATCGCCACGCCGCCGCTCAGCGTGCCCGACACCGTCCATTTGGGCGTATTCTGGAAGGTGCGGATGTCCGAAACATCGTTCCCCGCCGGACCGATGAAGCGCTTATATTGCGCATCGACATAGCCCAGCGCGCCCACGAAGCGCAGGCTGGACCCGGCCCCGGCGAAGTCGCGCGCCAGCAGGGCGTTGGCTTCCGCCTCGATCCCCTTGATATGTGCCTTGGCCGCATTGGTGGTGATGCCGCAGAAGCTCTGCACCCCGCCCACGGTGCAGCCAACCGATCCGGGAATCTGCACGTCGCTATAGTTGGCGTAGAAACCCGCGACGCTCAGGCTCAGGCGGCGGTCGAACAACGACCCCTTGTAGCCGACTTCATAGCTGTCGACCTTTTCCGGGTCGAAGGAGAGGAAGTCGTATATTTCCTGATAGCTGCGCACCCCGTCGCCATTGCTGTCCGGCGCCGACGTGCCCGATCCGCGCGGGTCGAAGCCGCCACCCTTGAACCCCTTGGAGTAGGAGGCATAGACCATCTGGTCGGGCGCGGGCTTGTAGCTCAGCGACGCGCGCGGCGTGAATTCCTTGAAGGTGCGGTCGCCGCGGAAATTGGTCGCGGTGGCGATCACGATCGGGGCGGCGCCGCCAAATTCCGGCGAGGTGCCGCTGATGCGGTTTTGCTTGAGGATATAGGCCGAACGCTTGTCGTTGGTGTAGCGCCCCCCGACCGACAGGCTGATCTGGTCGGTGAAGTCGAAGGTGAAGTCGCCGAACACCGACCAGGTGTCGGTCCGCACATCGCCCGCCGTATAGCCATTCAACCCCGGCAGGCCGATGGTTGCGCCCGTCAGGCCCAGCAGCACGTCGAAGGACGTCGCCGCCTTCGCGTCGAGATAATAGAAGCCCAGCAGCCCCTTCACCCGGTCGCTTTCATAGAGAAGCTGCCATTCCTGGCTCAGTTGCTCGTTGCGATAAACGGCCGGCACGTCGACATCGACCGCGGGCAGCGCGTCGAAATCGATTGGCGTGAAGCTGGTATCCTTGCGCCAGGCGCTGATCGACCGCAGCGTGACATGATCCGACAGTTCGGCGGTAATGTTCATCGCCAGCCCATAGGCCTTCACATCCTGCTTGGGATTGTTGAGGCCGGCGCGGGTATCATAGACGTCGTCCAGCACCGGCGCGCCGGAAATAAGGCCGGGGATCAGCCGATGGCCGTTGCGGGCATTGGACTTGTCGCGGGTATAGTCGCCCGAGATGCGGATCAGCACCGGCTGGCCGTTGCCGCCAATCTCCAGCGTGCCGCGCCCGGCCCAGACATCCTTGTTGTAATTCTCGATGCCCAGCGTGAGATTGTCGCCGAAGCCGCCGCGCGACAGCCGCGCCACCGACCCGCCGACGCGGATCAGGTCGCTGATCGGCGTGCTGACGGTCAGGACGCCGTCGGCCTGGTCATAGCTGCCATAGGTGCCGCGCAGCTTGAGCGAGAACTGGTCGGGCAGCGACCTGGTGACATATTTGATCGCCCCGCCGATCGTGTTGCGGCCATAGAGCGTACCCTGCGGCCCGCGCAGCACTTCGATCCGCTCGACATCGTAGATATCCAGCACCGACGCCTGCGGGCGGTTGAGATAGACGTCGTCCAGATAGAGGCCGATCCCCGCCTCGAACCCCGGCACCGGGTCCTGCTGGCCCACGCCGCGGATGAAGGCGGTCAGCGTCGAATTGGTGCCGCGCGAATTTTCCAGCGTGGTGTTGGGGGTGACGTTGGAAATGTCGGTAATGTCGATCGCGCCGCTGCGCTCCAGCGCCTCGCCGGAAAAGGCGCTGACGGCGATCGGCACGCTCAGCAGGCTTTCCTCGCGGCGGCGGGCGGTGACGACGATGTCGGTGCCAGTATCGGCAGCCGGCGCGCTGTCCTGCGCCAGCGCCGGCAGCGCGACGCAGCCGCTCCAGGCGACGGACGCCAGGGCAAGAGCGCGGATGGTCTGATGGGCCTTCATGGGCTGTCCTCTCCTGAAAAAAACGCGCCCGGTTCACCGGGTCGCTCCTGTCTTGCCCGATTCGATAATGAAAGTTGAACCATCTTTCAACTTCAAATAAGAGGTCCGTGACGAGAGCATCGCGATGCGGCAAAAAGAACACCGGATTACGGGAGAGGGCATGACCGAAAACGGCAAGGCGGCAGACGGCGTCAAGGACGACAAGACGCCGCGCACCGCCCGCGGCGAACGCACCCGCCGCGCCCTGCTGTCGGCGGCGGCGGCGGAATTTGGCGAAAAGGGTTTCCATGACGGGTCGATCAGCGGCATCACCCGCCGCGCGGGGTGCGCGCTGGGCAGTTTCTATACCTATTTCGACACCAAGGACGACATCTTCCGCGCGCTGGTGGCCGACATGTCGGGGCAGGTGCGCGACTATGTGTCCCCCCGCATCGCCACCGCGCGCGACGGCATCGACGCCGAACGCATCGGCCTGTTGAGCTTCCTGGAGTTCGCGCGCGCGCACAAGGAAATCTACCGCATCATCGACGAGGCCGAGTTCGTCGACCAGGCCGCCTATCGCGCCCATTATGAAAATACCGCCAGCCGCATGGCCGGACGGCTGCGCGCGGCCGCGGACAAGGGCGACGTCCGCGCCGACGTGGAGGAGGTCCATGCCTGGGCGATCATGGGGATGAACGTGTTTCTGGGACTCCGCTACGGCGTGTGGGACGACAGCCGTCCGGCCGATGAGATCGCCGCGATCGCCAATGCGCTGGTGGAAAAGGGGATCGGCCCACAACGCTGACGAATCCACCGTCCGTCGCGCCGGCGGCCCGGATCGGCGCGACCGTTGCAACCACCCGCCACGTTCAGGACTCCTCCCCTTGGTGCAACATCAAGCGAGAAGGATCATGGACTTCCCCCCGCGCGCCAGGCGCGCCAACGTCTTCATCGATGCCCATCTCAATCTGGGCGAACCGCTCTCCGCCACGCAGATCGTGCGCATCCGCGACATTTCCGAAGGCGGCGCGCGCATTCAGGGCAAATCGCCCGGCGTCGGCGCCCGCATCGTCGTCACGCGCGGCGAGACGGCGATGCCGGGCCGTGTGGTGTGGACCGCAGATCGCCATTTCGGCATGGCCTTCGACGAACCGGTCGATGTCGAATCGGTGTTGAAGGCGACCGGGCACAAATCCCCTGACCGCCCCGTCTACGCCGCCGCCCTCACATCGGGACTGACGCATTTCCAGCGCCACACGCCACGCGGCCGAACTGCGTCTTTCGGCCTGCGCCTGGCGGAGTCGGGACGCTAGGCTATTTGCGCAGCAGGAACACCGCATGTTCGGCGAACAGGTTGGCGTTGGCGTGGGTGGTTTCCTTGTCGCCCTTCAGGAACCATTGGCCATCGATGGTCCAGCCCCGCTCCTTCACCAGCGCACGGAAATCGTCGACCGTGACATGATGGATGTTGAGCGTGTCGTACCAGGTGTCGGGCAGCAGCCGCGTCACCGGCATCCGTCCGCCCCACAGCAACGATATGCGCCCGCGCCAATGCGCGAAATTGGGGAAGGAGACGAACGCCTGACGGCCGATGCGCAGCAATTCCTCCACCACCAGATCGGGGCGCCGCGTGGTCTGCAACGTCTGGCTCAGTATCGCATAGTCGAAACTGGCGTCGGGATAATAGCCAAGATCGGCGTCGGCGTCGCCCTGCACCACCGACAGGCCTCGCGCCACGGCGGCGGCGACATTCGACCCGTCAATCTCCAGCCCGCGCGCATCCACCTGGGCATTGTCGCGCAGGGCCGCCATCAGCGCGCCGTCGCCGCAACCCACGTCCAGCACGCGCGCGCCCTGCCGCACCGTCCGCGCGATCAGGGCGAGGTCCGGCCGCAAAGTCTCGCTCATGCCCGCCCGCCCTTCAGGAAGCCGTCCACGACCCGGTTGAGTTCGGGGCATTCCAGCAGGAATGCGTCATGGCCGAACGGGCTGGACAGTTCGACGAAACTGGCCTGCGCGCCCGACGCATTGAGCGCATGGACGATGATCCGCGATTCGGCGGTGGGATAAAGCCAGTCCGTATCGAAACTGACGAGGCAGAAGCGCGCCTTGGTGGCGGCGAACGCCTTGGCCAGCGATCCGCCATTATCGTCGGCGATGTCGTAATAATCCATCGCGCGGGTGATGTAGAGATAGGAGTTGGCGTCGAACCGCTCGACGAAACTCAGCCCCTGATGGCGCAGATAGCTTTCCACCTGGAAATCGGCGTCGAAGCCGAAGGTCTTGGCCCCATTGGGATTTTCCGGCCGCCCCTGCAATCGGCGCCCGAATTTCTCGGTCAGCCCGGCTTCCGACAGATAGGTGATGTGCGCGGCCATGCGCGCCACGGCCAGCCCCGCGCTCGGCACCTGCCCATCGGCATAATAGTCGCCGCCGCGCCAGTGCGGATCGGCCATGATCGCCTGCCGCCCGACCTCGTGAAAGGCGATATTCTGCGCACTGTGCCGCGCGGTCGAGGCGATCACGATGCAGCTTTCGACCCGGTCGGGAAACAGCGTGGGCCAGGTCAGCGCCTGCATCCCGCCCATGGAACCGCCGATGACGGCCGCCAATCGGTCCACCCCCAGATGGTCCAGCAACGCCGCCTGCGCCCGCACCATGTCGGCGATGGTCAGCACCGGAAAACGCATGGCGTGCGGGTCGCCGGTCGCCGGATCGATGCTGGCCGGGCCGGAAGAGCCCATGCAACTGCCGATGACGTTGGAGCAGATAATGAAATGGCGCGCCGGATCGACCGGCTTGCCTGCGCCCACCAGCCGCCACCACCAGCCCGGCTTGCCGGTGACGGGATGGTCGGACGCGACATATTGGTCGCCGGTCAGCGCATGGCAGATCAGGATGACGTTGGACTTGTCCGCATTCATCGCGCCATAGGTTTCATAGGCGATGTCGACCGGGCCAAGGCTGGCGCCGCTGGAAAGGTGGAGCGGACCGGCCAGGCGGACCTGCCGGCGCAGGCCGAAACGGCTGTCTTCGCTGATGGGAACGCTGGCCATGACCTGAGCGGCGCTAGGACCGCGACCCGGCCCTGTCAATCGGAGCGGTTGATCTTGCGCGGCGGGGCGTGGATAGGTGGGTGGCCGAATGTCGGTTTTTTTGGCTCTTTGCCGTCTTCAAAAAAAAGCTGAAGGGATGGCCGATTTTGGGTGGATAGCGGAATGTCAGGTCACAGGGCGGACGGTTCGATTGCTGCCATTCGTCAGAATGATGCTCCCTTGGCAAAATCCCAGAACCTATGCGCTTTGAACCTCTCCGCGCTCATCGGTTCGGTCCCGTGCTCATAACACCCATCGATAACACCATTCACATCAACCTTTTGGCTCGAGGACAGATTTGTCCGATATGCGATGGCACATGTTTGTTCTGGGATAGCTACTTCATAACCTGTTCCGAGAATTTCGTCGAACAGGTGCGGAAGTAGAAGTCGTGACGGGCCAAATGCATCGTCATGCAGCATGACTTTCAAAAAGGGCAAACCATCTTCGTCCAGCTTTTCTCCAGACGCCGGGCGCTCCTCTGACATTCTTGCGAGATTTGCGAGTGCGGTCGCTCGCCAATTAATTCCGGCCTCGTCCCAGAACTGCGCTTCGCGTTCAGTAACGTAGAAGAAGGTGTTCATTTCTCCGCAGGTCGCCCAAGCCGCACAGAAGGGAAGGTCGCCAATTTGAACGATTGGTCCGGGCCAAGCGCTTGTCAGCAATTCCAACGGAAGGATGATTGGCACAACACGCGAAAGGTCACGGTCTACGGCTTCGACTCCACGACCTGCCTCCAAAACCTCCAGCGCGGTTTGCCGCTTTGCCTTTCGGCGGAACCTATCGAGAAAACGTGACAGCATTCGGGTAATACGCTCGCAGTCCACTGCGCCCGCAAATGGTCGCCTCAAGACATCTCCCTCCTGAACGGAAGCAAAAAAGTCCGGCTTCGATCGCGCCAGACCAGCGGCTTCGCCATCGCCGAGGCGCCGTTTCAACAGGCTTCCAATGTAGGATAATCTCTGGTCTATCCTGATAAATGGAACCGCTTTTCCGCCCCTACGCACCCCCCGGCTACCGCGCCCTTGCCCACAGGACGCGCGACCGTCGCGTCACCGGCGCGCAACACGCGCGCGAGAGTGACCCGCCAGTTACTTTGGCGAGGCTTTGGGGGAGCTTCGCGGAAGCTTCGCAGTCGCTTTTTGCCCGAAATACCCCACGACGGTGTGAACTTCGCTTTTGGTGCGCCGAAAAGGCGACATGGTCTGCCACTTTGCCTTTGGCGCGGAAGCCGCTAAAGCCGCGCCCCATGACAGAGACTATTGCGAACCCCGCTACAAAACCTGCCCCCAAGGACTGGATTCTCGGCATTTCCGCCTATGTGCCGGGCAAGGCCGCGACCGACGATGGCCGGCCGTTGATCAAGCTCTCGGCCAATGAAAATCCGCTGGGCACCGGTGCGGCAGCGCGTGCTGCCCTCGTCGCCGCCACCGCCGACCTCGCCACCTATCCCGATCCGGGCGCGACGAAGCTGCGCGAGGCGATCGGCGCGGTCCATGGGCTCGATCCCGAACGGATCATCTATGGCACCGGCTCGGACGAACTGCTGCACATCGCCGCCTCCGCCTATGCCGGTCCGGGCGACGAGATACTCTATGTCCGCTACGGCTTTGCCGTCTACGATATCGCCGCGCGGCGCGTCGGCGCGACCCCGGTGATCGCGCCGGACAAGGATTACGCCACCGACGTCGATGCGTTGCTCGCCGCGGTGACGGACAAGACCAGGGTGGTCTTCCTCGCCAACCCCAATAATCCGACCGGCACCATGACCAGCCGCGAAGAGATCGCCCGCCTCCACGCCGGGCTGCGGCCCGATATCCTGTTCGTCCTCGACCAGGCCTATGCCGAATATCTGGACGCGGACGAGGATGATGGCGGCCTCGAACTGGCCAGGACCGCATCGAACATCTTCGTCACCCGCACCTTCTCCAAAATCCACGGCCTGGCGGCCGAACGGATCGGCTGGGGCTATGCCAGTGCGGATGTGATCGACATCCTCCACCGCATTCGTGCGCCGTTCAATGTGACGACGGCCGGACAGGCTGCCGCCGTCGCGGCGATCAACGACAGCGAATGGGTCGCGTTCAGCCGCACCCACACCGCCCGATGGCGCGAATGGCTGGCGGATGAGGTTGCGGCCCTGTCCAACCACGGCCTGCGCGTCGTGCCGAGCAAGACCAATTTCCTGCTGATCCTGTTCGACGGCAAGCTGACCGCAGAGGCCGCGATGAAGGGGCTGTGGGACGAAGGCTATGCCACCCGCTGGCTGCCGGGGCAGGGCCTGCCCAACGGCCTGCGCATCACCATCGGCACCAAGGCGCAGACCCGCGCCGTCGCGGCCAAGCTGCGCGCCATGGCGGAAGAAGCCTGACGCGATGCTGCCCTTCGCCCGCGTCACCATCATCGGCCTGGGGCTGATCGGCTCCTCGCTCGCCCGCGCGATCCGGGCGGACATGCCGACCGTGCGCGTCACCGGCCATGACGCCGACCCGGCGGTGCGCGACATCGCCCGGCGGATCGACCTGTGCGACGACATCACCGACACGGCCGGGGCATCGGTGACGGATGCCGATCTGGTGGTGCTGTGCGTGCCGGTCCGCGCCATGGGCGCAGCGGCGGCAGAGCTTGCCGACGACCTGCCCGCCGATGCGATCGTCAGCGATGTGGGGTCGTGCAAGGCCGACGTACTGGCGCAGTTGAACGCCGCGCTGCCGGGGCGGACGATCATCCCGGCGCATCCGGTCGCGGGGACCGAGAATAGCGGACCGGAAGCGGGCTTCGCCACCCTGTTCAAGGGCCGCTGGTGCATCGTCACCCCGCCCGCCGAGGCCGATCCGGCTGCGGTGGAGCGCGTCGCCGAACTGTGGCGGCGGGTCGGCGCGGACGTGGAGACGATGGACCCGGCGCATCATGATCTGGTGCTGGCGGTGACCAGCCACCTGCCGCATCTGATCGCCTATACCATCGTCGGCACGGCCAGCGACCTGGAGAATGTCACCCAGTCCGAGGTTATCAAATATTCGGCGGGCGGTTTCCGCGACTTCACCCGCATCGCCGCATCGGACCCGACCATGTGGCGCGACGTCTTCCTGGCGAACAAGGATGCCGTGCTGGAAATGCTCCAGCGCTTTTCGGAGGATCTGTCAGCCTTGCAGCGGGCGATCCGCTGGAATGACGGCGACGCGCTGTTCAACCTTTTCACCCGCACCCGCGCGATTCGCCGGTCGATCATCGAACAGGGCCAGGACGACGCCAAGCCCGACTTCGGCCGCTCTCACTGATCGAGCGCTGAAGGCGGGTTCAGGGCATTGATCGCGGCATGGACCTGCCGCTCGGCTTCTTTGCGGTCGAGGCCGACGGGCACGATCTCCCCCACCTTATAGGTGATGACGCCCGGCCGCTTCAGGAACTTGCCGCGCGGCGACACCCGGCCGCTGTCGATGGCGATCGGCACGACCGGCAGGCCGAGCAGGCTGTAGAGGCCCGCAAAGCCGGAGCGGAGCGGCGGCGCTTCGCCATGGGGGACACGGGTGCCTTCGGGGAAGAGGCAGAGCGGCCGGCCCTGTGCGATCCGGTCTTTCGCCGCGGCGCGCAGCACGCGCAGCGCACTCGCCCCGGCCGCCCGTTCGATCGGGATCAGTCCGTACAGGCGGGCGATCCGGCCCCAGAGCGGAATGTCGAACAACTCCCGCTTTGCGCCAATTGCGGGGCGGTCGAGGAGGCACAGCACATCGATCGTCTCGAACATCGATTCATGCTTGATGATATAGAGATAGGCGCCGAGCGGCAGATCACCCTCCACCCGCACCGTCTGGCCCAGCAGCCAGCGCGCGCAACTGCGATGATAGCGACTCCAGCCTGTCGCAATCCGCTGCACCATCATCGGGGTGACCGAACCCAGAGCCATCGCGGTCAGCACGAAGACCAGGCTGCCGACATAGAAAGCCAGCATGAAGAAGAGAGAACGCAGCGCGGTCAGCATGGATATCCTTCAGATGCCGATCAGCGCAGCGATGCGGCGGAGCAGATATTTATTATATTCCCGCGCCAATATGGTGAGGCTGGGGCGGCTGGGCACTGCGTCATAGACGATCGTGATCTTCCCGCCCGGCAGCGCCTGCCGCAGTTCCAGCGCGGCGCGGCGCATATGCCAGTCGGTGGTGATGAGGCGCACGGTCTTGTAATCGCGCCGCTCCAGCCAGCGCGCGGTTTCCAGCCCGTTGGAGCGGGTGTCGATCGCCTCGCGGCCCAGCGTGATGCAGCAGCTGAACAGCGCTTCGGGCGTCTTATACTCCGCCGCCAGCTCGACAGGGCGAACCGATCGATCGACCCCGGAGATCAGCATCCGTTTGGCCGCGCCGCCCTGCAACAGCGCGATTCCGCGATCGATCCGGCCGGCGCCGCCCGTCAGCACCACGATCGCATCGGTTCGGCGACCATCGAGCGGCTGGGGCAAAAGAACCGCGAACCAGACGAAGCCCAGCATCCAGGCCAGCAGCGTGACCGCCAGGAAGCGGACGATCACAGCGCCCGGCCCAGCGCGCGCAGCACGGTCCAGCGCGCCGTGAGAGTCGCCAAGATGACGCCGAAGATCGGCAGCGCCGCCAGCAACAGCCAGCCGCGCGGGTCGAGACTGATCGCGCCGACGACATCCGATCCGGTCGCCGAAAGCCGCAGGCCGATCAGCAGGATGACGAGGATCGCGAAGGAAAAGCCGAGCGCGCCGCCCATCAGCGCGTCGAGGCCGATGCGGCGCTGGAACAGGCGGGCGATCTGTACGTCGGTCGACCCCATCAGGTGCAGCACATCGATCGTGCCGCGATGGCTGTCATGCGCGCCGCGCGCCGCCAGCACCACCACCGCCCCGGTCGCCAGGATCATCAGCAGCACGACCCCGGCGGCCAGCCAGCCGAGCGCCGTCAGCAGCCCGGCGAGCGGCAGGAGAAAGGTGGCATGGGGTTCGATCCGCAGCTTGGGCGACAGGCCGCCGAGCAGGCGGCGCAGGCGATCGAGCTTGGCATCGCTGTCGCCGGGCGTGAGCATGACGTCGATCAGCGCCGGGACCGGCAGGTCGCCGCTGGTCGCCGCCTCCCCCAGCCAGGGACGCAACTGATCGGCGAGCTTGGCCGGATCGACCGGATCGGCGGCGCGCACGCCATCGGCACCGCGCAACGCCTGCAGGGTCCGCGCGGCGAGCTGGCCGCGCGCCTGTGCGTCGGCCTCCACCACCTGCACGCTGGCACGGCCGGCCAAGTCGGCGCTCATCGACCGGACGGCTGCGCCAAGGCCCAGGCCGGCGGCGGCGGCCAGCACGGTCAGGAACATCATGATCGCGATGATCCAGGGCATCGGCCCCGCCAGCCGTCCCCCCGGCAGCAGGCGATGGCGCGCGGCGGCAGCGGCCTTGCGATCGGCGCGGGCCGCCATCATGGCGTGTCCTGCGGCGGGCGGGGCGGATAGCGCAGCGATCCGGTCGGGTCGGCAAGCCGCCCCTTGTCCAGCCGCATCATCTGCGCGCCCGACACCTGCGCGATCAGAGGCAGGTCATGGGTGGCGACGACGATGGTGGTGCCGAGGCGATTGAGCGCTTCGAACAGGGTCATGAGGCGACGGGCCATGTCGGCGTCGACGTTGCCGGTCGGCTCGTCCGCAACCAGTATTTCCGGGCGACCGATCACCGCGCGGGCGATGGCGACGCGCTGCTGCTCCCCGCCCGACAGGGTGGCGGGGCGCGCCTGGCCACGATCGCCCAGCCCGACCCAGTTCAGCATCTCCACCACGGGGGCGTCGATCTCACCTTCTTCCATCCCCGAAACCCGCAGCGGCAACGCGATATTGTCATAGGCGGACAGATGGGGGACGAGGCGGAAATCCTGGAACACCACGCCGATGCGGCGGCGAAAGCCGGGCAGGCGCTTGCGGGGCAGCGTCACCACATCCTCCCCGAACAGGCGGATGACGCCGCGGCTGGGCCGTTGGGCGAGGTAGAGGAGTTTGAGCAGCGAGGTCTTGCCCGCGCCCGATGCGCCGGTCAGAAAATAGAAGCCGCCGCCCGCAAGCGAGAAGCTGACGTCGGAAAGCGTCTCGCTGTCCAGACCATAGCGCAGGCCGACATTTTCGAACTGGACGATGGCCGGCATGTCTTGAAATTTCGCGCCTTCGCGCTCCCTGCGTATCGAAGCGTCAGCCATGGCACAGCGGGCGGCCCGCCGTAAAGCCCGCGCCGCATATCGCCGCGAGTCGCGGTCGAATCACACCGGCTGTCGTTGACCGCTTGCGCGCGAGTCCCTGCCATGCCTATGAAGCATCATGATCCTGGTGTGCCCCAATTGCGCGACGCGCTATGTCGTGCCGGACAGTGCTGTTGGTACGAGCGGCCGCCAGGTCCGCTGCGCCGCGTGCAAGCATAGCTGGTTCCAGGAACCGCCTGCCCTGCCGGAACGCGACACGCCGCCGGCGCCGGTCGCCGCGCCTATTGCGCCTGCGCCGGTTCCTCCAGCGCCGCCGCCTGTCGTTGCGCCCCCACCGCCAGTGGTCGATCCGGGCATGGCTGCGGTTGCGCCTCCGGCAATCGAGGACGCGCCCCCTGCGGAGGAAGCGCCCCCGGTCGCGGCCCCGGCGGACAATCGGTTCGACGACATCTATGCCCGTGCGCCGACCGATCCGGTCGAGGAAAGCCGCTTCGTCCCTGAGCCGCCGTTCAAGGCGCGGCGCAATCCGCTCAAGCTATGGACCTATGCCGCCATCGGCTTCTGCCTGCTCGTCGCGGCGGCGGGTGGCGCCTTCTTCTATTTCGGGCCACCGGCCTGGATGGTGTCGATGGGGCTGGTCGGCGAAGAGGGCGATCCGGACCTGCTCTTCTACCTGTCCAAGCCTGCCGAGCGGCGCAAGCTGCCGACCGGGGAGGAATATTTCGCCTTCGGGGCGCGGATCGTGAACAGCGGGACGCAGGCATTGCCGGTGCCGCCGGTGCTGGTACAGCTGCGCGACCGGCAGAACCGGCTGGTGTTCAGCTGGACCACCAAGGCGGACAAGAGCCGGCTGAAGCCCGGCGAAGAGGCGTCGATCAACGAGAGCCGGATCGACATTCCCAAAAATGCCGAGAATCTGTCACTGACCTTTGTTCAGTAAGGCAAGTTGGCAGCAAGGCAGGTGGCCGACTTCCGCCCGCCCCTGCCTTTGCAGCGTCGATCAGGGGTAGCTGACCGTCTTTGGGCGGCCCTGCGGGATGGGGATATACTCCTGGTCGTCGCCGGGGATGAGGGGGAAGCGCATCGCTTCCCAATCCTCGCGCGCCTGCATCAGCCGGTCCTGGGTCGAGGAGACGAAGTTCCACCAGACATGGCGTGGGCTTGTGAAGGCCTCCCCGCCGCATAACACCACCCGGCCGCCATCGACGCTCATCAATGTGGCGGATGTGCCGGGGCGCAGGACGTAGAGCGTCTGGGGCACGAGCATCAGGCCGTCGAGCATGGCGTCGCCGCCAGAGACGTAAATGGCGCGCTCGTCGGCGGACGGATCGATGGCGATGCGGCCGCCCGGCGAGAGCTGGATATCGGCATAGATGGTCTGGGCATAGGTCGTGACCGGCGAGGTTTCGCCCCAGAGCGACCCCATGATGACGCGCGCGCGCACATGGCCGTCGTCGATCACCGGCATGCCGCCTTCGCCGACATGCTCGAACGCCGGGTCCATCTCCTCATAACGGTCGGGCAAGGCGAGCCAGGTCTGGATCGCCGACAGCTTCGATTCCTTGGCCCGGTCTGCGTCGGGCGAACGCTCCGAATGGACGATGCCCTTGCCCGCGGTCATCAGGTTGACCGCGCCCGCCTCGATCAGTTGCTCGGTGCCCAGCGAATCGCGGTGCAGGAAGGCGCCTTCGTACATATAGGTGACGGTGGCGAGGTTGATGTGCGGGTGCGGGCGCACGTCGATGCCCTGCCCCGCGCCGATCTTCGCTGGCCCCGCCTGGTCGAAGAAGATGAAGGGGCCGACCATGGTGCGGCCCTGGACCGGGAGCGAGCGATGCACCCGGAAATCGCCCAGATTATGGCTGGTGGGGGTGATCGTCTGAAGGATGAGGTCGTCTGCGGTCATGGGGCGTCCAGTTCGGGATAATGGCGGAAGACATCCTTCTGGCTGAAGGGCAACCGCCGGTCGCTGGATAGATAGTCCTGCAATTCGGGCAAGGCCACAACCCTGTCGTGCAGCGCGGCCAGTTCGGGATAATCCGGCATCAGCGTCGCCATGCGCCGGGGAAAGGCATAGCGAAGGCCTGCGACCAGGTGGAACAGCGACAGATCGGCATAGCTCCAGCGCGCGCCCGCCAGCCAGTCGCCGACTTCGGATTTCAGAGCATATTCGAAATAGGCGAGAAATTTGGGAATGCGCTGGTCGCGAAAGCCATGCGCGCGACGCAGCGATTCGGCCTTCTGATCTTCATAATAGAGATCGACGCCGATCGGATGATGGACGTCATGCGCCTCCGCCACCAGATCCATGATGGTGAGCTGGATTTGGGCGAGCCAGTAGCGGCTCTTCATCCCCGACGGGCCGCATTCATGCCGTTCGGACAGGTAGAAGAGGATGTTGGCGGTCTGGGCGACGGTGGTGCCGTCGATGCCGAGATAGGGCGGCGCGAAGGCGGGGCCGCGCGCATGATCCGCCATGTCGGCCATCAATGCGTCGGCCCCTTCTTCCCGCGCGCGGTCGCGATAGGCGATGCCGCAGGCTTCCAGCGTCAGGCGGACGAACTCGCCCCGGCCGGCTATGGTGGGCCAGTACCAGAAATCATAGGCCATGGACGGGCGCTCCTTGCTTGGCGAAGCAGGATGAACGCCCGGCCAATGCTAAAGTCTCATGCCTCGTCGGGTGCGCGCGCCCTGATGGCGAGGGCGTGGACCTTTTCCGCCAGCAGGTCGGCGAGCGCGGCGTTGACCAGCCGCTGGCGCACGACGCGGTTCTGGCCGGTGAAGCGATCCGACACGATCTCCACGGTGAAATGGCTTTCACCCGATCCGTCATGGCCGGCATGGCCGCGATGCTTTTCGCTGTCGTCGATGACGGCGAGATGGTCCGGCGACAGGGCGGCGCGCAGCCGCGCCTCGATTTCGGTGGCAACGGGGCCTTTGAGGTCTGTGGTCATATTTCCTATATAGGTCGCTTTGCCAGCCAGATCATCAGGACAATCTTGAGCAGCGATCCTTTCTCCACCCGTCGTTTCAACCGCTTCCATGGCCGGGTGGAGGGCGACCGGCCCTGCGCCGCGCCCGGATGCCCGGAGCCCGGCGAGTTCCGCGCGCCCCCGGCAGACGGCAGCGCCCGGCTGGGCGACGCAGGGCCGCGCTGGCGCTGGTTCTGCCTGGAGCATGTGAAGGCGTTCAACCAGGGCTATAATTTCTTCACCGGCATGACCCCGGACGAGATCGCCGCGGCGCAGCGCCCCTATGCCGGCTGGGAACGGGAGACGCGCGCCTTTTCCGCCCATGCGCATAGCCCGTCACCCAAATGGGCGGATTTCGTCGATCCGCTCGATGCGATCGGGGCGAAGTTCAGGGAGCGCATGGCCAAGGCGCGGGCCGACGCACAGGTGCGGCAGGACGGCAAGTTCCTGTCGGGCGAGGATCGCAAGGCGCTATCGGTCATGGGGCTGGAGATCGACGCCGACCGCAAGGCGCTGCGCACCCGCTATACCGCGTTGCTGCGCCGCTATCATCCCGACCATAATGGGGGCGATCGCACCCATGAAAGCGCCTTGCAGGCGGTGATCGAAGCCTATGCCCATCTGCGCAAAGCCGCCGCTTTTGCATGATTGCCGGCCGGAACCTCACGAATTGCGCGCATATCGCATATGGCAAATGCAGCAGGATGCCGACGATGGGAAAGAGCCGGTGCGAGCATAGCAGCGGGCGAGCGTGTAGGACAGCGCGCCCCTTGCCCAAGCCCGGTCGGCCTGCCATAGCGCCCGGCCTTTAATCCCCCGGAGACTGACCATGCAGGACGTGCCGCGCGCGCTGGGCCTCGATTTCGGCACGACCAACAGCGTCGCCGCGCTGGCGGGCGGCGGGGAGTCGCGGCTGGTGGAATTTGCCGGACGGCACGCAACCGGCGCGGTGTTCCGGTCGGCGCTGTGCTTCTGGCATGACGAGGCGGTCAAGGGCGGCATGGCGCATGAAGCGGGGCCGTGGGCGATCGCGGAATATATGGCCTATCCCGAGGACAGCCGGTTCCTGCAAAGCTTCAAGTCGGTGGCGGCCAGCCCGATCTTCGAAACCGCCAATTTATTCGAGAAGCGGTTCCGCTTCGAGGAACTGGGCCAGATGTTCCTCAAGCGCATGATCGCTCATGCGGGCGGGTCGCTCGACAACAGGCCCGAACGGATCGTGGTCGGGCGGCCGGTCGAATATGCCGGATCGCGGCCGGACGAAGCGCTGGCGCGCAAGCGGTATGACGCGATGTTCGCCGGGTTCGGCACCGAGGTTCATTATGTATACGAGCCGCTGGGCGCGGCGTTCAGCTATGCCAGCCGGCTGACCGAGGCGGCGACGATCCTGGTCGCGGACTTTGGCGGTGGCACCAGCGACTTTTCGCTGGTCCGGGTCGAGGCGCCGGGTGCGGCGCGGCGCTGCGTGCCTCTCGGATCGACCGGTATCGGGCTGGCGGGCGACCGGTTCGACTATCGCATCCTTGACCATCTGGTGCTGCCGATGCTGGGCAAGGGCGGCAGTTACCAGAGTTTCGGCAAGGAACTTGAGATACCGCGCAGCTATTTCGCCGATTTCGCCGACTGGTCGCGCCTCGCCCTGATGCGCAACCGGCGGACGATGGACGAACTGGCGCGGTTGCAGAAGACGGCGAAGGAGCCGGCCGCGATCGGGCGGATGATGACCGTGATCGAAAAGGAGCTGGCCTATCCGCTCTATGATGCGGTCGGTGCGCTGAAACGCGCATTGTCGGAACAGGAGGAGGCCATGTTCCGCTTTTCGGGCGGCGGGCTGGAGATCGAGCAGGCGGTGACGCGCGCCGATTTCGAAGGCTGGATCGCGCCCGACATCGCCCGGATCGAGGAAACGGTGGACAAAGCGCTGGCCAAGGCCGATGTCGCGCCCGACAGCATCGACCGGGTGTTCCTGACCGGCGGGTCGTCGCTCATTCCGGCGATCCGCGCCATTTTCCGCCGGCGGTTCGGGCAGGATCGGCTGGCGACGGGGGGCGAGCTGACCTCCATTGCGCACGGGCTGGCGCTGATCGGCGAGGAAGCCAATTTGGCGGAATGGGCAGCTTGATCCCGGCGCGCCTTGCCCCCACTCTCTCGACATCGCCTTCATGGATCGTTTAGGGCGGACATGACTCGCAGGAAGATGATGACCCGATGACCGATATTTCCAACGTCCAGCCCGACACCCGCGCCGAAACGCTGCTGGAAGCGCCTGACCGCGAAGTAGATGCGCGCGACGTCTTCGGCATCGACGTCGACATGAAGATTCCGGCCTTCAGCCAGGCCGACGAGCGCGTGCCCGACCTGGACCCCGCCTATGTGTTCGACCCGGACACCACACTGGCGATCCTGGCGGGCTTTGCGTTCAACCGGCGCGTGATGGTGCAGGGCTATCATGGCACCGGCAAGTCGAGCCATATCGAGCAGATCGCCGCGCGCCTGAAATGGCCGTGCATCCGCATCAACCTGGACGCGCATATCAGCCGTATCGACCTGGTCGGACGCGACGCCATCGTGTTGCAGGACGGGCAGCAGGTCACGCAGTTCAAGGAAGGCCTGCTTCCCTGGGCATTGCAGCGCCCGGTCGCTCTGGTGTTCGACGAATATGATGCGGGTCGCCCAGACGTGATGTTCGTGATCCAGCGCGTGCTGGAGACGGACGGGAAGATGACGCTGCTGGACCAGAATCGCGTGATTCGGCCGAACCCGCATTTCCGCCTGTTCGCGACTGCCAATACCGTGGGTCTTGGCGATACGACGGGCCTCTACCACGGCACGCAGCAGATCAACCAGGGCCAGATGGACCGGTGGAATCTGGTGGTGGCGCTGAACTATCTGCCCGCCGCGACCGAAGCGCAGGTGGTGCTGGCCAAGTCGGGCGAATATGATCATGAGGGCGGCCGCAAGGAAGTCGAGAATATGATCAAGGTCGCCGAACTGACGCGGCAGGGCTTCATCAACGGCGATATCTCGACCGTCATGTCGCCCCGCACCGTCATCAGCTGGGCGCAGAATGCGCTGATCTTCAAGAATGTCGGCTTCGCTTTCCGCCTGAGCTTCCTCAACAAATGCGATGAGGCCGAACGGGCGCTGGTCGCAGAATATTATCAGCGCGTGTTCGGCAAGGACTTGCCGGAAAGCGTGGCGAGCCGGGCGAACTGACCGTTCGCCCTGCTAGTGGCGCTTTTGGCACGGCAGGGAGACAAGAGATGATCGTCGTCGAACGGATCGACCCCAATGGCGGGACGGCGCACCGGATCAGCATCCGGGGGCATGAGATCGTGGCCGACATGTCGGCGCCGGACGGGCATGATGCCGGGCCGGACCCGCATGACCTCTATGATACGGCGCTGGGCGCGTGCAAGGCGATGACGATGCTCTGGTATGCGCAGCGCAACGATATTCCGTTGGAGGCTATCCATGTCGGCGTGGTTCGCGATGCGAGTCAGGAGCGCAAGGGCGTCTACAAGCTGACCACGCGCATCGCCCTGACCGGCGACATGAGCGACGAGCAGCATGACAAGCTGATCGCGGTGGCGGCAAAATGCCCGGTCCACAAGCTGATGAGCGAAGTCGAGACGCAGATCGAGACGGTTGCCGTGCCGCGCGTTGGCGAACCGGAGCGGCCATGAGCGAGGAGGCGGTGATGGAACGCAGCGGACTGCCGCTGGCCAGCGCGTTCAACCTGCGCGATTTTGGCGGTTATCCAACCATGGGCGGCCGGCGGGTGCGCCGCGGCATGTTGTACCGGTCGGGCACGATGGCGCTGCTGACGCCGGAGGACAGCGCGCAATTACGGTCGCTGGGCATCCGGGCCATCTGCGATTTTCGCCGTCCGGGCGAGCGCAAGTCGGAACCGACCAGTTGGCATGACGCGAGCGTCGATTATTATTGCCGCGATTATAGCGGGGCGACCGGCGTGCTGATGGACCTGGTGCGCGAAGACCGGACGACCGCCGCGGACATGAAGGCGGCGATGCTGGCCGTCTATCATGAGATCGCGACCGACCACGCCGAGGCCTATGCCGCGATGTTCCGGCAGATGCTGGCCGGCCACCTGCCGATCCTGATCAACTGTTCGGCGGGCAAGGACCGCACCGGCGCGGGCGCGGCAATGGTGCTGGCGGCGTTGGGCGTATCGCGCGATGTCATCATCGAAGATTATCTGCTGACCAACAGCCATGCCGACTGGACATGGCGGCTGGCGCAGGGCGAGAACCATCTGAGCCGGCTGCAACAGGCCAGGGCCGATGTGGTGGAGCCGCTGCTGATCGCCGACGCGGCCTATCTGGAGGCGTTGTTCGCGCAGTTCGACGCGATGCATGGCGGCATCGATGGCTATTTGCGCGATGTGCTGGGCGTGGGTGCGGCCGAGCGGGTAGCGCTGCGCGAGGCCTTGCTGATTCCATGACCGAACGCTCCCCCATCGACGCCTTCAAGGATGTGCTGTCCGGCGCGGCGCGGGCGATGGCGCGCGACGCCGAGGTCGAGGTCGCCTTCACCGCCGATACGCCCCATGCCGTGGGCAAGGCGATCAAGGTGCCGACGCCCAGCCGCGCCCTCCCCGCCGATCAGGTGGCGCTGGCGCGCGGTTTCGCCGATGCGTCCGCGCTCAAGCTGCGCCATCATAACGCCCGGGTCCATGCCGCCTCCGCGCCGGGCGAGGCGGTCGCGCGCGCGGTGTTCGACGCGGTCGAGCAGGCACGGGTCGAAGCGATCGGCGCGCGGGCGATGGAGGGCGTGCGCGCCAACCTCAACCATGCGCTGGACCTGCGGCTGAAGTCCGATGCGATCCGCCGGGCGCGGTCGGCCGACGAGGTGCCGCTGTCCACTGCATTGGCGTTGAAGGTGCGCGAGCGGCTGACGGGCCAGGCCATCCCCAAGGATGTGGCGGCGGGCGTGGCGATGGTCGACCAGTGGATCGAGGACAAGGCGGGGTCCGACCTGGATGCCCTGACCATGGCGATCGACGACCAGCGCGCCTTCCAGAAGCTGACCACCGCGATGCTGGAGCATCTGCAACTGATCGACGCCGACGTGCCGCCCGACACGGACGAGCCCGAATCGCAAGACGAAAGCGAGGACGAGGAGGACCAGCAGGAGGAAGGCGACAGCGGTCAGGACGAGTCCGGCGACAGCGACATGAATGCCGAAGCGCGCGCCGAGGATCAGGGCGGCGACAGCGAAGAGGGCGAAACCGACTATAGCGACGAGTTCGACGCCGACAGCGACGAAGGCGCGGACGATATGGGCGAGGAAGGCATGATGCCGGTCCGCCCCAACCGGCCGATGTCCGACCTGCCGCCCGGTTTCGACTATAAGGCCTATACGCTGAAGTTCGACGAGGTCGTCAGCCCCGAAGAGCTGTGCGACGAGGATGAGCTGGTGCGGCTGCGCGGCTTCCTCGACCAACAACTGGTGAGTTTGCAGGGCGCGGTGACGAAGCTCGCCAACCGCTTGCAGCGGCGGTTGATGGCGCAACAGTCGCGGTCATGGGACTTCGACCAGGAAGAAGGGATGCTGGACGCGGCGCGGCTGGCGCGGATCGTGATCGATCCCACCCATTCGCTGTCCTACAAGATCGAGCGTGACACCGAATTTCGCGACACCGTGGTCACGCTGCTGATCGACAATAGCGGGTCGATGCGCGGGCGGCCGATCAGCATCGCGGCGATCAGCGCCGACATCATGGCGCGCACGCTGGAGCGGTGCGGGGTCAAGACAGAGATATTGGGCTTTACCACGCGGGCGTGGAAGGGCGGGCAGAGCCGCGAGGAATGGCTGGCGGCCGGGCGTCCGCCGATGCCGGGGCGGCTCAACGACCTGCGCCATATCGTCTACAAGAAGGCCGACGATCCGTGGCGGCGGGCGCGCAAGAATCTGGGCCTGATGATGCGCGAAGGGCTGCTGAAGGAGAATATCGACGGCGAGGCGCTGCTATGGGCGCATAGCCGGCTGATCGCGCGGCCCGAAGAGCGACGCATATTGATGGTGATCTCCGATGGCGCGCCGGTGGACGATTCCACCCTGTCGGTGAACAGCGGCACCTATCTGGAGCGGCATTTGCGCCAGGTGATCGACTGGATCGAGAATCGATCGCCGGTGCAACTGGTGGCGATCGGCATCGGCCATGACGTGACGCGTTACTACAGGCGGGCGGTGACGATCATGGACGCCGAACAACTGGGCGGGACCATGGTGGAGCAGCTCGCGGGTCTGTTCGACGAGGATTGAGCGATTGCTCGCCCTGAGCCCGTCGAGGGCGCGGGCTTCGAGGCTCATCCCGAACGGATGATATATTCAGGAAAGAGACTGACATGAGCGTCGCCTTCCGTCGCGAGAGCGATGACGAGCATATGGAGCCCAAGTTCGAATTGCCGATCCCGCCCGGCCCCAATTGGGTCACCGCGCGCGGACTGCGGCTGACGCGGGAGAAGGTCGAGGCGCTGGAAGCCGTCGATACCGCCGCAATGGAGGAAGAGGCCGCCAAGAAGCACAAGCGAGTGCTGCGCTACTGGCGCACGCGGCGGGCGACGGCGGAGTTGCAGGCTGCGCCCGGTGGCGACGCGGTCGCCTTCGGGACGCGGGTGACCTATCGCCTGAACCGGCAGGAAAGGACGGTGGCACTGGTCGGCGACGACGAGGCCGACCCCAATGAAGGGCGGATCAGCTTTTCCGCCCCGCTCGCCCGCGCGATGATGGATGCGGCGGTCGGCGAGAAGGTCGATTTCGCCGGTAAGAGCGAAGCGGTCGAGATCGTACAGATTGCGGTGGCCAGCGAGGCCTGATCCTTCGCTCCGGATATGAAAGAGCCCGCCGGTCTGCACCGGCGGGCTCTTTCATGGGCTTAAGGCGAATCAGACCCCGCGGGCAGCTTCGAACAGGAACCAGGCGCGCTGTTCGGCCTGGTCGGTCCAGTCGTCGACAATGCCCTCGGTCGCGTTGTCGCCCGCCTCGGTCGCGGCGGCCTTTACCGCGCGGAAGGTTTCGACCAGCGCCAGATTGTCGTCGCGCAATTCCTTGAGCATGTCTGCCGGGCCGACGAACTCGGCATCGTTATCCTTGACGGTCTGGCGCCGCGAAATATCGCCGATTGAGCGTAGCGTGACGTTGCCGGTCTTGCGCACGCGCTCGGCGATCAGGTCGGTCACGCCCAATATCTCGGTCGCCTGCTCGTCGAACATCAGATGATAGTCACGGAAATGCGGACCGGAGACGTGCCAGTGGAAATTCTTGGTCTTGAGATACAGCGCATAGCTGTCCGCCAGCGCGCCGTTGAGGGCGTCGGCCACCGACTTGGTCGCATTGCTCTTGAGGTCGGTCGGGGTCTTCAGATCGGGCGCGGTCATGCACTATCCTCCTGTTCGCGAAAATGATTTCGGATATATAATGATCCCGCGCCAAGTTGGTGCCATTTTTTCAGGCAGGAAATCCCGATCAGCCTGATGGAGTGGGTCGATCAGAGCAGCCCGGTTGCGACGAGCGCCATCATGGCCCCCGCCAGCAAGAGCAGAACGCCACCGGCCCAGCGGATCGCCCGCAGCGGCAGCATCGCCAGGATGCGATCGCGCAGCAGCACGACGGGAACCAGCGCGGCGATGACGCCGATGGTGCCGCCGATGCCGGCCAGCATCGGATCGGCGGTCCGGGTGGCGATCCCCAGGATCAGGAATTGCGGCCCGTCGCCAAAGCCCAGGATGAAGAGGCCGAGCGCGGTGGTCAGGAAAGCGCCGGTCGGCCAGCCGGCCAGCGGATCGGGCGCGGAGGGCCGCCAGAACAGGCCAGCGCCCAGGAACAGGACGGACAGCGCCATGAAGAGCAGCCGGGCGTCCGCGCCCAGCATCGGCCCGATCCACGCGCCGGCAAAGGCGGAGAGGGCGGCGTTGGCAGCGGCCGCGACGACGATGCCGGCGATGATCGCGCCGTTGCGATCGTAGCGGGCGGCGAGCGCGAGGACGAGCAACTGGCTCTTGTCGCCGATTTCGCCGAGCAGGCAGCCGAGCAATGCGATCAGCAGGGCGTCCATCGGCGGCGCGAATCAGGCGCGCAGGGTGTGGACGGTGGCGGACGGCATCGGCTGCGGGATCATCGCCACGATGTCGGCGACCGGCATGTCCTGCGCGATCGCATCGCGCATCAAGTCGAGATAGGACAGCACGATCGGACCGAGCCCGTGCAGCGACAAGGCCGATTCGAGCGTGCCCGCAAGCCCTTCCACGGCATCGAGCCGGAAGGCGCGGGCGATGTGGCGAATCTGGTCGAGTTCGTCATGCAGACGCAGCACCGACAGGTGGCCGCGCTGGTTCGCCAGCCCGTCGACCCGGCGCATCAGGTCCGCCAATATGGCCAGCATCGGATCATGTCGCATGGGAAAGCCCCCGTCTTGTCGCCCCGCCAACGATCATGCGCCCGATTGGTTAAAGGCGTGTAAAGCCTGTAGATCGCGGTGCGCGATGGGATGCCCAGCCTTGACATGAACCCGAATCTGCCCCATGGGCCACCGCTGAAACGGGGCGGTCCCCCTTCCACATCCGGGGGGCCGCTTTATCTTTTTACGCAATTACGACCAGGGAATAGGGCCATGGCCAAGCCGGCAACCGTCAAGATTCGTCTCGTCAGCACGGCTGACACTGGCTTCTTCTACGTCACGAAGAAGAACCCGCGCACCAAGACCGAGAAGTTCAGCTTCCGCAAATATGACCCCGTCGTGCGCAAGCATGTCGAGTTCAAGGAAGCCAAGATCAAGTAAACCGCTGCGGGCTTCCCGCCCGCGCGTTTGATCTTTCGGTTTTCGAACAGGAAAAGGCCCGTCCCCTTGTGGGAGCGGGCCTTTTCCTGTTGGTGCGGCAGGGACGATCTGCGGCGTAGCTTAGCAAAGGAAATGGGAGCGCCTTTCGGACGCCCCCACCCCAACCCCCTCCCCTGAAGGGGAGGGGCTTTTAATATGATGGCTAGTGGCCGACGGGCTGGCTGTCGGTGCGGCGCACGACGATGGTCGAGGAGCGCGGCTCCTGGCCCGACACCGGCCAGTCGCCGGTGGGATGCTGGATGTTCACGAAGAAGGTCTTGAGGTCCGGCGTATAGGCAAGGCCGGTGATCTCGCAGCCCTTCGGCCCGACCAGGAAGCGCGACGACTTCTTGGTGGTCTGGTCGATGTAGAACATCGCGTTCTGGCCGAAGATCTGCTCGATCGTGCGCGAGGAATCGCCCGACGAACCGGGAACGCTGTGGTCGGTCTGGACCCACAGGCGGCCCTTGGGATCGATGCGGATGCCGTCGGGGCTGGAGAAGGTATCGCCGTTGATATTGCCTTCCAGCTTGTCGCCGAAGCCGGCCAGGCTCGGATCACCCGCCAGCAGGAAGATTTCCCAGCTGAACTTCATGGCGAGCGGCGAATTGCCCTCTTCCTTGAACTTGATGATGTGGCCGTGGCGATTGCGCGTGCGCGGATTGGCGGCATCGACGACCGCGCGGCTGCTGTTGTTGGTCAGCGTCACGAAGACGGCGCTGTTGTCGGGCGCGACCGTGATCCATTCCGGACGGTCCATGACGGTGCCGCCGGCGACGCGGGCGGCCGAGATGGTGTTGATGAGGACATCCGCCTGGTTGCGGAAGTCGACGATCGCCGGGGTCTGCGGCCCCTGGCTGACGTTGCCCGGGTCCGAAGCGCCGACGACGAGGCCGTTCTGGCCCTGGACCAGCGCGCGCCATTCCCCGGTGCCGTCCGCGTTGAAGCGGGCGACATAGAGGGTGCCATGATCGAGCATGTCGCGGTTCTGGGCGCGGTTGCTGCTGCTGAAGGCGCGGTCGCAGACGAATTTGTAGATGCAGCCCGGCGTGCCGTCATGGCCCATATAGAAGGCGACGCGGCTGTTGCTGTCGGCCATATAGGCGGTGTTTTCATGGTCGAAACGGCCCAGTTCGGTGCGCTTGGTCGCGGCGTCCAGTTCCTGATAGGGATCGATTTCGACCACCCAGCCGTAATTTTCCTCCGGCTGCGACGGATCGAGATAATTGTCGGTCGTTTCCTCGCAGGTCAGATAGGTGCCCCAGGGGGTGCGGCCCGACGAGCAGTTGTTCAGCGTGCCCTTGATCGAGGTCGAGAGCAGGCCGGAGGCGCGGCCGCTGGCGCGATAGATGCTGTTGCCGGTGTAACGCTTGTTATATTTGGAGCCGGCCTTGACGCCCCACTTGCCGTCCGAGCCCTTGGCGATCTCGACGACGCCTACGCCCACGCCCGACAGGGCGATGGCGCGCTGTTCCGCCGTGGCGGTGACGGGATCGGGCTGGCCGTCCGCGAACAGGATGTTGAAGTCGGGCAGTTCGAAATTGATCGCCAGCAGGCCGCCGCTGTTCGCGTCGGTGCCGGACAGTTCATAATATTCCATGCCGTCATGGTTGCCGCCAGCCCATTTTTCGGCATCGGCCGCCGTCGGGAAGCTGCCCGAATAAGCCGTGCCGGTTTCGACCGAATCGCCGGCCTTAAGCAGGACGTCGACGGTATAGCCGGCGGGCACGGTCACGGTGTCGTTCATGTTGGCGGCGACGGGCGCGAAGCTGATGCCGTAGCTGGGCGCCGGGGTCGGCGTGGGGGTGGGGGTCGGCGTCGGCGTGCTCGAATCGTCATCATCGTCGCCGCATGCGGCCAGCGTACCCAGCATGGGCAGGATCGACAGGCCGAGCAGGCCGTTCTTCAGCACGGAGCGACGGCCCGGATTGGCGGCGATGATCGCCTCCAGGCTCTGGTCGCCCATATCGATGGTGGGCTGCGCGGCGCGAGACGGCGCGCGAGCCTCGTCGGTCAGATGAGACATGGATATCTACCCCTGTAGTGTTTGCAGGGCTGTCGGCGGAACGCCGCGCCCTTGGGGCAGCGAGGTGGCAGAGCGGAATGACGGCAGGACTTCGAAACGAAGTCACGCCAATGAAAAGGATATGACAGCGCGGTGACGAAGCTGTCGGAAACGTTACAGCAGGGCGTTAACCTGCTCGACGAAGCGCAGCACGGAGATCGGTTTCGACACATAGGCCTGGGCGCCGGCGGCGCGAATCCGGTCCTCGTCGCCATGCCCGGCATAGGCGGTGACCGCCATGATCGGGACCGCGGACAGCCGTTCGTCCGCCTTCAGCGAAACGATCAGGTCGAGACCGCTGACATGGGGCAGGTGGATGTCGGTGATGACGAGGTCGGGCAGGAAGGCCTGCGCCTGGGCCAGGACGTCGCGCCCGTCGCGCAGCGGCAGCACCTCATGCCCGTGCGCGCGCAGCAGGTCGCAAAAAAGTTTCAGATTGAGTTCGTTGTCCTCGACAACGAGCACGCGCTTTGCCACCAGTCACCCGCGGTCCGAAAATGCCTTTGGAGCGCGCCTATAGCGGCCCCCGCCCCGAGAACCAACCATGCGACCCGATACAGCGAATGGCAAGCAGGATAGCGGCCCGGATGCCGCAACCTTGGCGCTGATGGCGCTGGGATGGACGTTGAGCGACGTCGGACGGGCCGACCGGCTGCTGTCGCTGACCGGGCTGGATGCCGATGCGCTGCGCGCGGGAATCGACAATCCGGCGATCCTGGGCGCGGTGCTGGCCTTCCTGGCCGACCATGAGCCGGACCTGATCGCCTGCGCCGAGGCGATCGACACAACCCCCGCCGGGCTGATCACGGCGCAGGAGAGATTGAGCCGATGACCCGCCCGCTGATCATCACCGATTGCGACGAGGTGCTGCTGCACATGGTCGTGCCCTTCCGCCACTGGCTGGACGAGACGCATGACGTGCATTTCGACATGCATGAGCGCGGCTTTGGCGAGGCGCTGCGGCACAAGGACAGCGGCGCGGTGGTCGAGCGGGCGCTGGTATGGGAATTGCTGCTGGGCTTTTTCGAGACCGAGATGCACCGGCAGACGCCGATCGCGGGCGCGATCGAGACGATCCAGCGCCTGTCCCGTGTGGCAGACATCGTCGTGCTGACCAACATTACCGAGCGGCACCAGCAGCGGCGGGCCGAACAGCTGGCGTCGCATGGCCTGACCCTGCCGGTTCACTGGAACCAGGGCGGCAAGGGACCGCCGCTGGCCGCCATCGTGGCGGAGCGCCAACCTAGCGTCGCGCTGTTCATCGACGACCTGGCCGAACATCATAAGTCGGTCGCCGCCCATGCGCCGGGCGTGTGGCGGCTGCACATGGTCGGCGAACCGGAAATCGCCGCCAGCGTGGCGGACGCGACCCATGCCCATGCGCGGATCGACAGTTGGGCGGGCGCCGAACAGTGGATCACGCAGCGGCTGGCCGAAGGGCCAGCCCCCGTCGATATTGACGCAACCCAAGGAGTTAACCCATGAGCATCGAAGCCCGCCTGACCGAACTGGGCATCACCCTGCCCCAGGCCGCCGCACCCGTCGCCGCCTATGTCGCCGCGGTCGAGGCGAACGGACTGTTGCACATTTCCGGCCAGATCTCGCTGGCGCCCGACGGCCTGATGACCGGCCGGCTGGGCGAGGACAAGGAACTGGACTATGGCGTCGCCGCGGCGCGGGTGTGCGGCCTCAACCTCATCGCCCAGATGAAGGCGGCGCTGGGATCGCTCGACCGGGTCGAGCGGATCGTGAAGCTGGGCGCCTTCATCAGCAGCGCGCCAGGCTTCACCGACCAGCCCAAGGTCGCCAATGGCGCGTCCGAACTGATGGTCGAGGTGTTCGGCGAGGCGGGCAAGCACGCGCGCAGCGCGGTCGGCGTGCCGGTGCTGCCGCTGGGCGCGGTGGTCGAAATCGATGCGATCGTGCTTGTCAAAGCGCAGGCCTGATTTTCCGACCGATCGCCCCTTCGCCCATCGCGGATGGCATGGCGAGGGGATGAGCGAGAATGGGATGGCGGCGTTCGACGCCGCCATCGCCGCGGGATATGGCATCGAATGCGACGTCCGGGTGAGCCGGGATGGCGTCGCCTTCGTCTTTCACGACGCGATATTGACGCGGATGGCGGGCCGCGACGAAGCGGTCGCGGCGCTCGACGCCGTGGCGCTTGACGGCGTCCCCCTGCCCGATGGCGGCGCGATCCCGCGCCTGTCGGCGCTGCTGGCGCGATGTGGCGGACGGGTCCCGTTGCTGGTCGAGATCAAGGCGGAGGGGCGGCATGTCCGGTCCGTCTGCGCAGCGGTGGCCCACGACCTTAGCCGCTGGCCCGATGCGCCGGTGGCGGTCATGTCGTTCAATCCATGGGCGATGCGCTGGTTCGTGAAACAGCAAGTTGGACAGGTGCGCGGCCTTGTCGTGACGCAGCAGGGCAAGGGACGGCTTTGCGGCGCGATCGAACGCGCCCTTGCGCTTTGGCTGTCGAAACCCGATTTTCTGGCTTGTGACATTCGCGACCTGCCATCCCGCCTGTCCCGCCGCGCCCGCGCCGGGAGACTGCCCGTGCTGACATGGACCGTGCGCAGCGATGCCGAGCGGGCGCGGGGCGCGGCTGAGGCCGACCAGATCATCTTCGAGGTGCGCCATGACTGATAGGGTGGCGCGGATCGGATCGGGGGTCGCGGACTTTGATCGCGACCAGTGGAATGCCTGCGCCGGCATAGATAACCCGTTCATATCTTGGGATTTTTTGGTCGCGCTGGAGCGATCCGGCAGCGTCGGTGAGGGGACCGGCTGGCAACCGTTGCCGATCGTAATCGAGAGCTCGGACGGCCGCATCGCGGCGGCCGCGCCCGCCTATGGCAAGAGCCACAGCCAGGGCGAATATGTGTTCGACCATAGCTGGGCCGACGCCTGGGAACGGGCGGACGGGCGCTATTATCCCAAGATCCAGATCGCCGCGCCCTTTTCTCCCGTGCCCGGCCCGAGATTATTGCTGCGGGACACGGCCTATGCCCCCGCCCTGATCGCGGGGATCGAGACGCTGGTGGAACGCAATAGCCTGTCGTCGGCCCATGCGACCTTCATCGCGCCCGAGCAGGTGCCGCTGTTCGAGGCGGCGGGCTGGCTGATCCGGGAGGACAGCCAGTTCCACTGGACCAATCGCGGCTATGACGGCTTTGCTGATTTCCTGGCCGACCTGTCGAGCGAGAAGCGCAAGAATATCCGCAAGGAACGCGCGCGCGCGATCGAGGGGCTGGAGATCGTTCATCTGAGCGGCGGCGACCTGACCGAGAGGCATTGGGATATTTTCTGGCGCTTCTACCAGGATACCGGTGCGCGCAAATGGGGGCAGCCCTATCTGACCCGCGCCTTCTTCTCGATTCTGGGCGAGACGATGGCGGAGAAGATACTGCTGATCCTGGCGCTGCGCGACGGGCAGCCGATCGCGGGCGCGCTCAACCTGATCGGCGGCGATACGCTCTATGGCCGCTATTGGGGCTGCACGCAGGACGTGCCCAACCTGCATTTCGAACTCTGCTATTATCAGGCGATCGACGCAGCGATCGCGCGTGGGCTCCATAAGGTGGAGGCGGGCGCACAGGGCGGGCACAAGCTGGCGCGGGGCTATGCGCCCGAACCGACCTTTTCCGCCCACTATATTCCCAATGCGGGCTTCCGCCGGGCTATCGCTGATTTCCTGACGGCCGAACGCGCGGGCGTGCGGCAGGACCGGATGTGGCTGGCCGAACGAACTCCGTTCAGAAAAAGCGACTGATCAGGCGGCGCGCAACTGGCTCGCGGCGATGACGGCGCGGGCCTGGCGCTGCGCCTCGGCGATTTCGCGTGCGGTCATTTCCTCGGCGATTTCGGCGCGCATCGACTGGCCCTGCTCGCTGCCGCGCAGCGCCGCCAGGTTGAACCATTTATGCGCTTCGACCAGATCGATCGGCAGGTCGCCGGTGCCGCAGCTATAGGCCACGCCCAGATCGAAACAGTCTTCCGCCGATCCATATGCCCCCCGCGACAGACGGGCTTCCATTAGAAATTCTGCGCTCTTGATGCTGTTGCCCATGTGATTTCCCCTGTTCCCAATCTAACTCAATGGATCTGGCCCCCCTTTTCCACGAACAGCAGGTTGGACCGGGAAGCGATAAAAAATGGTTAACGCGATTTTCGCCATATCGGCGCGGTCGTAAGGTAATCGGAACGCGGCCAGGGTTAACGCTCCCGCGAACTTCTTACGATCAGTGGCGGATTGGGACTGGCATCATCGGGCCGATGCCCGCATAGCCCCCGGCATGAGTCCAGCCTCCCCTGCTTCGCCCGTCCCAGCGCGCAAGGACATCCAGTTCCGCGAATTCGTGCTGCTATGCGCCTGCCTGATGGCGATGAACGCATTGTCGATCGACCCGATGCTGCCGGCGCTGCCGGAAATCGGCCGTGACCTCGCCATTCCGCATCCCAATGACCGGCAGCTGATCATCAGCGTCTATTTCCTCGGGCTGGGGTTCGGGTCTCTGCTGTTCGGCGTCTTGTCCGACCGCTATGGGCGCAAACGCGTACTCGGATGGGCGATGGCGCTGTTCATCCTGTCTTCGGTCGCCTGCGCCAGCGCGCAGAGCTTCACCATGATGCTGGCGGGCCGGGCCTGCGCCGGCTTTTTCGCCGGGGCGAGCCGGGTGATCACGGTGGGCATCGTGCGCGACCGGTTCAAGGGCGACGCGATGGCGCGGGTGATGTCGCTGATCTTCGCGGTATTCATGCTGATCCCGGTAATGGCGCCCAGCTTCGGCCAGGCGGTGCTGTGGATCGCACCGTGGCGCTGGATTTTCTGGGCGCTGGTGATCCTGGCCAGCCTGATCCTGATCTGGATGACGGTGCGCCTGCCCGAAACGCTGCATCCGGAAAACCGGATGCGGATCACGGTGCGATCGCTGATGCAGACGGTCGGCATGGTGATGCGCACGCGCAGCTCGATCGGCTATATGCTGGCGAGCGGCGTGGTGATGGGCGGCCTGATCGGATTCATCCTGTCGGTGCAGCAGATTTTCTTCGACGTGTTCCATGCCCAGCATATCTTTCCGATCGCCTTTGCCGCGATCGCCGGGTGCATGGGCATCGGCAGCCTGATCAACAGCCGGCTGGTGCAGCGCTTCGGCGCGCGGCGGATGAGCCAGAGCGCGCTGATCGCCTTCATCCTGATCGCCGCGGTCCATCTGGCGGTGATCCTGGCCGGCATGGAAACGCTGACCACCTTCATGGTACTGCAGGCCATGACGATGATGACTGTCGCCTTCACCGCGTCCAATTTCAGCGCGATTTCGATGGAACCGTTCCACCGGGGGGCGGGCGTCGCCTCCTCCTTCCAGGCGTTCCTGACGACGGCACTGTCGAGCACACTGGGCAGCATCGTCGGCCGCGCCTTCGACGGCACCACCCTGCCCTTCACCACCGGATTGCTGGTGTTCGGCATCGGGTCTTTCCTGATCGTGATCTGGGCCGAACGCGGCAAGCTGTTCACCCGCCCCCATCATGGCGCCCTGCGCGAGGCGGAAATCGACTTCCATTAATCGGCGTTGACGCCGGCAAGAAAAAGGGGCGGAAAACCGCCCCTTTTTTTTCGTGCTTGATCGTCCGCGATCAGGCGTCCTTGCCGCCCGGCGTATGCGCGCCGGGGAGCGGCGGCACCGGCTGGGGCGGGACGTCGGCGTCATCCTCCGCAACGTCCACTACGCCACGGCCGACATGGCTGCGGCTGCGGCTGTAGCCGAAATAGACCAGCAGGCCGATCGCCGCCCAGCCGACGAACATCAGCTTGGTTTCGACGCCCAGACTCCAGAAGAGATAGAGACAGCCCAGGATCGCAATCGGCGCGGTCACCATGATCGCGGGGGTGCGGAACGGGCGGGCACGGTTCGGATCGGTCTTGCGCAGTTGCATCACCGCGATCGACACGGCGGCGAAGGCGAAGAGTGTACCCGAGTTGGAGATGTCCGCCAGGATGCCGACCGGGAAGAAGGCGGCGAACAGCGCGACGAAGATGCCGGTCAGGATGGTGATGACATGCGGCGTCTTGTAGGTCGGATGGACCTTCGAGAAGACCGCGGGCAGCAGGCCGTCGCGGCTCATGACGAAGAAGATGCGGGTCTGGCCGAACATCATCATCAGGATGACCGAAGGCAGCGCCAGGCCGGCGGCGAGGCCGAGCAGGTTGCCGATCTGGGGCCAGCCGATTTCGCGCAGGGTCCAGGCCAGCGCTTCCTTCGAGCAGGTGACGGCTTCGGTGCCGGCGGCGGCGAGCGCGGCGCATTGCTGCGACAGAGCGGCCGAACCGGGGGCCAGTATTTCGCCACCCGGACCCGCAACCGGTTGCGCGCCGACGGTGCCGATGACGCCGGCGGCGACCAGCATGTAGAAGATGGTACAGATGCCGAGCGAGCCGATCAGGCCGATCGGCATGTTGCGCTGCGGATTCTTGGTTTCCTCAGCGGCGGTGGAGACGGCGTCGAAGCCGACATAGGCGAAGAAGATCGAGGCGGCGGCCGCCGAAATGCCCGAGAAGCCGAGCGGGGCGAAGGGGGTGAATTTGTCCATGTTGATGACCGGCAGGGCCAGGACGATGAAAAGGGTCAGCGCGGCGACCTTGATGAGCACCAGCACGGCGTTGACGGTCGCGCTTTCCTTCGTGCCGATGACCAGCAGCCAGGTGACCAGCGATGCGATCAACATTGCGGGCAGGTTGACCATGCCGCCGTCGAACGGACCGCGGGTCAGCAGGTCGGGTATGTCCATATGGAAAGTATGTTCGATGAGGCCCACGACGTAGCCGGACCAGCCGACCGATACCGCACCGGCCGCGACCGCATATTCCAGGATCAGCGCCCAGCCCACCATCCAGGCGATGAGTTCGCCCATCACGGCGTAGCTATAGGTATAGGCCGAACCCGACACCGGGACCATGGCGGCCATTTCGGCGTAGCAGAGCGCCGCGACCGCGCAGACGAAGCCGGCGATGACGAAGGAGAGCATCATGCCCGGCCCCGCCTTTTGCGCGGCCTCCGCCGTCAGCACGAAGATGCCGGTGCCGATGACGGCGCCGATACCCAACATGGTCAGCTGGAATGCGCCCAGCGACCGGTGCAGCGATTTCTTCTCGGCCGTCGCCAATATGGCGTCGAGAGGCTTAACGCGCCCGAAAATCATGGATGATGCCCTTTACACTCATTTGTTCTGCTCGGGCGGCGTGCGCCGCCCCCGTTGAGCTATGGACGGGAGACTATCGCCTAATCCGCCGCGCGCAAGTATGTTGCGTGCGTGCGACATGCTCGTCCATGAGTGACGGATAGCGACATGGACCTGACAAGGAACTGACCTGATGATCGAATTGCTGCGCGCGCCGGGCCTGGAAGCTGTGCCCCATGGTTTTGCCGGGCGGCGTGGCGGCGTGTCGACCGGGGTCCATGCGGGGCTTAATGTCGGCCTGGGATCGGCGGACGATCGCGACGCAGTGCTGCGCAATCGCGACCTGGCGCGTGACGCGCTGCTGCCCGGTGCGACGCTGGTGACGGTGCGGCAGGTCCATTCGCCCGACGTCGTGACGGTGACCGCGCCGATCGCAGAGGGCGAACGACCGGGCGCCGACGCGCTGGTGACGGACCGGCCGGGGCTGGTGCTGGGGATATTGACCGCCGACTGCGTGCCGGTGCTGTTCGCCGATGCGACGGCGGGCGTGGTGGGCGCGGCCCATGCGGGGTGGAAGGGCGCGATCGGAGGCGTCACGGACCGCACGATCGACGCAATGGTGGCGCTGGGGGCCGATCCAGCGCGAATCGCCTGCGCCATCGGGCCGTGCATCGGTCGCGTCTCCTATGAGGTGGGCGACGACTTCGCAGTGCGCTTCGCCAAGGAGGACGCGGCCAATGAGCGCTTCTTCACGCCGGGGCGCGCGGGCCATTGCCAGTTCGATATCGCCGCCTATGTCGCGGCGCGGCTGGCGGGGGCTGGCGTGGCGCGGATCGCGATGCTGGACGAGGACACCTATAGCCAGCCCGACCGATTCTACAGTTACCGCCGGTCCTGCCATCGGGGCGAGAGCGATTATGGGCGGCAGATTTCGATGATCGCCCTGCCGGGCTGACACAGGCCGGTCTTAACGCCGCCCCGTCGTCGCATGCTTGTCCTCGCGGCGGCGACCGACCAGCATGGCGCGTTCCAGGCGGGCGCAGAGCGCGGCGTAATAGTCGGAAAGGAAGCCATAATCATCGCCATCGTCGGGCAGGCCGGCCTTGCGTCGGATCGTCGCGGCGACGGTGACGATCGCATCATCCTGGCCGCCCCGCAGCACATTTTCCAGCGTCTGCAGCTCGTAGATGCCGTAGAGGTCGAGCGCGGCGTCGCTGAAGATCCGGCGCGGCTGCTCCGCACGGGCGGCGACGAGATCCGCGCCCAGCTTCGCCCGCACATTGTTCACGACCCAGGTGCCCGCCAGCAGATCCCCCACCCGCAGCCGGTCACGGTTGAACAGCGGGAAGAAGAGGAAGATGCCGGTCCAGCACAGGGCGAAGAGGGTCAGGAAGCCGTCGGCCGCGCCCTGCGACGCCTGCATGCCGAGGAAGGACAACGGCAGGAAGACTTCGATCTCGCGCAGGGCGTTGCGGGCGATCACCGCGCCGCCGGTCAGCCGCCCGCCGTCGCGCGCGACGACGCGCAGGCCGAGCAGCCGCTTGCCCGGCGTCGCGCCGCGCCCGCCCATTTCGAACAGGATGAACCAGCCGTTGCGCAGCATGAAGGCGCCGACCAGCCAGAGGATCAAAAAGAATTCGGCGCGCGCCTGGGCGATGCCGAGCAGGCCGAGCAGGATCGTGCCGAGGATCAGGCTGATAAACAGGATGAGGATGTCGAGGATGAAGGCCGAGGCCCGCGTCCCCGCGCTCGCCAGTTCCAGGCGCAGGTCGACGCCTTCGGGCGTGACGAAGCTGCGCCGCAGCGAGGCGGGCGCGCTGGGCGCGCGGTTACGCCGCCAGCGCATCTTGGCCCTCCGCGCGGCGGGGTAGGTAATAATAGGTCAGCCAGCCGGCCAGCGCGGCCAGGCCAATGCCATAGCGCATCGCGTCCGACTGGACGGTCTGCCGCCCGATCCCTTCGAGCAGGCCCGCGACCAGCAGCATGAGGACGACGCCCGCCATCGCGATGGCGGCGCTGCGCCCGGCGATGACGGCGGCTTCGGTGCGTTCATACCGACCCGGAAAGGCGACGGCGGTGCCGATCTTCATGCCCGCCGCCCCCGCCAGGATGATGGCGAACATCTCGGTCGAGCCGTGGATCGTCAGCCAGCCGAGGAAATTGAGGCCCAGCCCCTTTTGCGCGAACAGGCAGAGCATCGCGCCCAGGGTGAGGCCGTTATAGACGAGCAGCAGCACGGTCGGCACGGTGAAGGCGAAGCCCAGGGCGAAGGCGAAGATCGCGACCTGGCTGTTATGGGTGAAAAGATAGGCGGCGAAGGTGGCGAGGCCACCGCCTTCCTGCGGCCCGTAGATGCTGGCGCGCAGCGTTTCCGCGCTGGCGGACGGATCGCGCCCGCCCGACATCGCGTCGGGGATGATGCTGTAATACCAGCTCGGATCGGTGGCGACGAGCCACCAGCCGGCTACGACGCCCGCCACCGTCAGGATGAGGCAGATCAGGGTTTCGCGCCAGAGCGCCTGCACGCTCAATGGCCAGTCGCGCGCGAAGAAGCGGGCAAGCTGGCGGGTCGCGGTGTCGGGCACGCCGTAGAGCTGGAAATAGGCGCGGGTGCAGAGCTGTTCGAGATAAGTGACGAGCGCCCGGTCGAGCGAGGTTTCGCGCGCCACCGAGAGCGACGACAGGGCGGAGCGGTAGAGCAGCGGCAGGGCGAGGATATCGTCTTCGGACAGGGCGCGGACCGAGCGTTTCTCCATGCGGGTGACAAGTTGGTCGAGCCGGTCCCATTCGCCTTCATGCGCGGCGCGGAAGCGGCTGGCATTGACCAGAGGGGCGGCGGCGCGGCCGTCGATGAGCGCGCTCATAGCAGGTTCCTCCGCTTGAGATCGACATAGCCCTGGACCAGCCGGTCGGCGACCCGATCATGTTCGGCCTCGATGACATGGGCGCCCAGATGGCGCAGCCGGGTGAGCACCATCAGCCGGTCGCGCAGCAGGGCGGCGGCGGTGACGGCGCGGGTGACGTCGTCGGCATTGCGGGGCCGGCAGTCTAGGATCGATTCCAGTTCCTCGTCACGCAGGACGACCAGCAGCAGCAAATGGGTTTCCACCAGGCGGCTGGCGGCGCGGACGAGAAATTCAGCCGAGGTAAGGTCGGTGAATTCGGTGAAGAGGACGATCATCGAGCGGCGGGTGAGGCGCGTCGCGAGCGTGGTGAGGGCGTGGGTGTAGTTGGTTTCCTCCCCGCTATAGTCGATACGGGCGGCGAGGCGCTGAAGTTCACCAAAGGCGGCGGCGCCCGACACCAGCCCGCTGGCGATGCGCGGGCGCGAATCGAAGGCATGGAGCGCGACCCGATCCCCCAGCTTGAGCGCGACCCAGGCGGTCAGCAGGCTGGCCGATACGACGCGGTCGAGACGGCTGAGACCCGCCACCGGCTCGCTCATCTGCCGGCCGGCATCGATCGCGAAGACGATCTGGTTGTTGCGTTCGGAGCGGAATTCCTTGGCGTGCAGCTTGGAGTGCCGGGCCGATTGCTTCCAGTCGATCGCGCGCCGGTCCATGCCGGAGCGAAACTCCACCAGCGCGTCGAAATCCGCGCCGTCGCCGCGATCGACCTGCGCCATCAACCCTTGGAGCGCGTGGCGCTGGAAGATCTGTGCGCCGCGATCGCGCACCGGGCGGATGTCGGGCAGGATCGCCATGGTCGCGTCGAGCGGCACGATCCGCTGTTTCCAGACGAGGCCGAGCGGCCCTTTCCAGCGCAGCCAGCCGCGCGCGATTCGCGCCGTCCCGCGCCGGACGGTGCGCAGCGGAATGGCGGCAGACGCCTTGCCCGCATGTAGGTCGACCCAGAGGCCGTCCCCATCCTCCGCTTTAAGCAGCGGTCCGGTGTCCAGCAGCAGTTGCGCGCGCGCCGGGGGGACGCCCGCGATCGTCACATGCGCCGCCGCCTCCACCGGCGCGCCGACGCTGGCGGTGCGGGGCACGTCGAGCCGCAGCGCTGCCTGCGCCGGCCGGCTGCCCAGCAGCGCGTCGGCGAGCGTTGCGAGCAGCACCGCCACCGGCCAGGCGAGCGCGGCGTACCAGCGGCCCGGCACCAGCAGCGCAACGAGCAGCGTCGCGGGCGCGCCAGCCGCCGCCGTCCATATGGCTGTGCGTGTGGGATAGATCATGGGCGGTTGGTCATGGCGGGGGCGCTTAGCGCGGCGCCTCGATCGTGTCGATGATGCCGGTCACGACATCCTCGACCTGGCGGCCATCGATTTCGGCGGCGGGCGAGAGGATGAGGCGATGGCGCAGCAGGGCGGGCGCGAGCGCCTTGACGTCGTCGGGGATGACGAAGTCGCGGCCGTCCAGCGCCGCGCGGGCGCGCGCCGCGCCCGCCAGCATCGCGCCAGCGCGGGGGCTTGCGCCGCTTTCGAGATCGGCGACGTCGCGCGTGCCGCGGATGAGGGCGAGGATATAGTCGATCACTTCATCGACCAGCCGCACGCCATTCACCACAGCAATCGCTTCGGCGATCCGGGCGGCGTCGGCAACGGGGGCGACGCCCCAGGCTTCGGGCGTCATCGCGTGGGTGCGCGCGCCATGGGTGGCGACGATCTTCCGCTCCTCCGCGGCGCTGGGATAATCGACGCTCTGCTTGAAGAGGAAGCGGTCGAGCTGCGCTTCGGGCAGCGGATAGACGCCCTGCTGCTCGATCGGATTTTGCGTGGCGACGACCATGAAACGGTCGCTCAAGGCCAGGCTTTCGCCGTCGATGGTGACGGTGCGTTCCTGCATCGCCTCCAGCAGGGCCGCCTGCGTCTTGGGCGGGGTGCGGTTGATTTCGTCGGCCAGCAGCAATTCGGTGAAGATGGGGCCGCGCGTCAGGCTGAACTGGCTGGTCTGGAAGTTGAACAGATTGGCGCCGATGATGTCGCCGGGCATCAGGTCCGGCGTGAACTGGATGCGGCCGAAATCGAGGCCGAGGGCGCGGGCAAAACTGTGGGCGATCAGCGTCTTGGCGGTGCCTGGCGGCCCTTCCAGCAGGATGTGGCCGCCGGAAAAGAGCGCGACGAGCATGAGATCGACGGTTGCTTCCTGCCCCACGACCGCGCGGGCCACCTGCTGCTTGATGGCCTGGCCGAGCGCCTGAACCTCTTCTACCGTCATCTGCTCTTATCCTCTTGCCAATCGTGGAGTGCCTGCGCCGCGTCGAGCAGGCTGTGCCGGTCGCGCGCCGCGTCCGCCACCTGCAGGAGGTCGGTGAAGCGATGCGCCCCCTTCAAACTGTCGAGATATTCGTCCAGCGCGCCGTCGCGCAGCCGGGCGGGCGCGCCGAAGGCCCGCGCGGCACGATCGCGAATGGCGGCGGCATAACGGCCGCCGAGCCGCGCTTCGCGTCCGGCCTTGCGGATCAGCAGCGCGCTGTTGTCGACCAGCGCCGTCTTGCCGAAGGCGACGGCGCGGGCGCGCGCGCGCGGCGGGCCGAAACGGCCGAAGGCGTGGAGACCGGCGAGCAGTAGCGCGGCGGCGATCGCCAGCGTCATCGCCAGGAAGGGCGGCTCAAACAGCAATTTGAGCGGACTGCGCGAATGGCCGAGGCCATTCATCGACACGTCGAAGGCGACGCCGTCGGGATCGGTGCTGTTCATCCAGTCGAGCAGGGCCAGCGCGGATCGGGCCTGGCCCAGATCCTTCATGCCGCGATTGTTGAGCAGGTCGGGATCGGCCAGAACATAGAGCGGCCCTTCCCCGATCCGGGCCAGCACGATGCCGCCCCTGCCGTCGGTCAACAAAGGGGTGAGCTGGCGCCATTGATCCTGCTGCTGCTTGTTGGTCGGATCGATGCCGGTGATGACCTGGATCGGACGCGGCGCCCAGAAGCGACCGGGGACGCCATTGGAGACGAGCGCGCCGCCGCCGCTGCGATATTGGCGCATGGTGAAGCGGACGCCGGGCGCGAGCACGCCGATCGGCTCGTGTAGCGGCAGCAACCCCTGAAAGCGCGCCCAGCCGGGATGATCGTCATCCGGTACTGTGCGCCATTTGGGCAGCACGAACAGAGTCGGCCGGGTCGCACGCTGCATCAGCGCCTCGCTGATGTCGACCGCCCCCGTTTCGGGGGTAACCACCAGCAGGTCTTCGGTATCGAATTCATGGGCGGTGCGCACGATGCGGGGATGGCGGCCGGTCGCTTCGGCCAGTTGCACCAGAGCGGCATAGCCGGTCACCGCATTGGACAGCGCGTGCGCGCCGCCATTGCGGCCCGATCGCAGGTCGGGCGCATAGGCGCCCAGCACCAGCATGGCGGCGAAACCGGCAATGCCGATCGCCAGCATCAGCGCGATGGTGCGGCCGCGGAACAGCGCAGCGTCGGCCGACGGCGGGGCCATGGCGACATCGCTCATGCCGTCCCGTTCCTTGGCCAATTCCGCGTCTGGGCGAAATCGGCATAGGCATGGCGGCAGCGGCCCCATTCGTCCGCGTCGATCGGGCGGCCGCCGAACAGGCTGCGCTCGACCGCGGACGCGATTTCCGTGAACAGGCGGCGCGGCGCGGACGGAATGCCGTCGGCCCGGGCGAGATCGCGGCTGGTGAGCGCCGGGCGCACGATCTGCGGACGACGACGCGCCATATCCTCCACGCTGCGCAGCAGGAGATGATGCACCGCCTGCGCATAATCGCCCTGCGCGGCGAGCGCATCGGCCTCCTCCAGCCAGGCGCGCGCCGGGGCGGCATCGGGGGTCCAGTCCTCTTGCGCCGCGTCCACCGCCGCGGCCGAACGGCGCCGCCGCCAGCGCGGCCAGCGCCAGACGCCGTGGCGCACCCGGTCCACGACGATCCAGAGGATCAACAGCGCCAGCGCGGCGATCATGGTCCACAGGACAATGCGGGCATAGGGCGCATCGGGCATGAAGCTGCCGATCCAGCGCAGGAAGCGGCCCACCGGGGCCAGCGCCCATTCCAGCCACTCGCCCAGCGCCTTCAGCCAGGCCGGCGGCGGCGGACGGCCCGGTGCGGCTATCATGTCGAACTGCACGTCGCCGCCGGCCAGCAGCGCGCGATGCGCCGCAGCCAGTTGCTCGTCCGACATATGTCCTGGTCCGGCCATCGATGCCCACCCCCGTCGCGGCAGACCCTAGCGGCTGGCGACGATGGCGCAAGTCATTCAAAGGATGACAAAGTCGGTCAGATGCGACAGCATCCGGTCCGGATCTGGAGATGGGGGGTATGATAATGGCGACGCGGGCGGCTTTGAGCGAGCAACGGTCCTTCTCTGTCCGCCGGGTGTTGAGCCGGGCCTTCGGAACGCTGGGTGACAATCCGCTTGCGACCTTCGGCATCGCCTTCCTGTTCGGGTCGATCCCGCAATTTCTCTACAGCTATTTCATCGGTTCGACGCTGGCGAGCGCGGATCGGGCCAGCACGATCGCCGCTATCGCCGTATCGGTCGCTTCCTTCGTCGTCTTCCTGCTGCTTTCGATGCTGGTGCAGGGCGCGCTGGTGCGGGCGACGCTGGCCCATGCGCAAGGGGAGCGGGCGAGCTTCGCCCAATGTATCGGCACCGGGCTGGCCAAGGCGGTGCCGCTGATCGGCCTCACCATCCTGCTGATCCTGGGGATCATGGCCGGGTTCACGCTGTTCTTCATACCCGGCGTGATCCTGTTCCTGATGTGGTCGGTCGCGGCGCCAGCGCTGGTCGCCGAAGATAGCGGAGTGTTCGGCGCCTTTTCGCGCAGCCGGTTCCTGACCAAGGGGGCGCGCTGGCGCATCTTCGGGTTACAGATGCTGTTGCTGGTGCTGATATGGCTGGTGTCCGCGGCGCTGGGTGCGATCATCCTGGCGAGCGGCATGACGCCCCAGGGGATCGCCACAGCCGCCCTGTCACTGCCCTATCTGCTGATGTCGGCGGTCAGCAACACGCTGATCATCGCCTTCTGGAGCACGGTGCAGGCCAGCCTCTATATCGATCTGCGCGGCTGGAAGGACGGGCCGCAGGCACAGGATCTGGCGGATATCTTCGGCTAGAGGATTGTGGATCGGATGGAATCGTCAGTTGACCTGTGCAACGAGACGGCCGCGGCTATCCGTCGTCCGAGCGAGAGGCCGGGCAAACGGCGAAGTTGCTCTGCCTGGACATGGAAGCGCATAATATCGATCCCATCAGCCACAGGCGCCAATTCACCGCTTGCTTACCATTTTGCGCTATTGCGGCCGGCATGAGCAAGGTCGATCCCTGTCCGAAATCCGCCGTCAGCCATGGTGTCGGCATTGCCGGTCTGGTCGGCCTGGGCCTGTGGACGCTGGTGGCGCGCCATTATGGGATGAACGGGCCGAATGCCGGCCTTGCCGCAGTGGTCGCGTGCGGCCTGCCGATGGTGCTGTGGTCGCTGATCGTGGACAAGGTGCATCGCAACGCATCGACCGGGATCGACTGGCGCGCGCCGGCCCGGACGGTGCGGGACGTGCTGGACATCAGCATCGTCAAGATCGCCGGACTGTGGGCGACCTGGCTCGCCATCGCCATCTTCTATTGCATCGCCCGCTGGTATTGGAGCGGCAATTACCGTTTTTCGATGGACCTGTTCATGGCGGCCGCGCCCTGGCTGCTGGTCCTGTCCGTCCCCTATATGCTCTGGATCGACCGGCGACTGGTGGAGCCGAAGGACGCCTGCTTCAGCTTCGGCCAGTGGGTGATCGGCGGCGTGGCGGGGCAGGCCGACATGCGCCAGGTCGCGCATCATGCCCGCGCCTGGGCGGTGAAGGGGTTCTTCCTGGCCTTCATGGTGTCGATCGTGCCGGGCAATTTCGCCAGCGTGGTCGAATGGCGGATCGAGGATGCCTTCGCCCATCCGGTGGCGCTGGCCGGCTTCCTTATCGCGATCATGTTCATGATCGACGTCTGCCTGGCGACGGTCGGCTATATCCTGACGTTCAAGCCGCTGGATTCGCACATCCGCACCGCCAACCCCTATCTGGGCGGCTGGCTGGCGGCGCTGATGTGCTACCCGCCCTTCGTCCTGATGGGCGGCGGCGGGCCGCTCGACTATCACGCCGGGGGCGCGGAATGGGATTACTGGACGCAAGGGTCGAGCGCGCTGCAATGGCTGCTGGGCGGCTGGCTGGTGCTGCTGACCGGACTGTACGCCTGGGCGACGGTGGCGTTCGGGCTGCGCTTTTCCAACCTGACCCATCGCGGCATATTGACCCATGGCCCCTATCGCTGGACCCGGCACCCGGCCTATCTGTCGAAGAACCTGTTCTGGTGGTTTTCCGCCCTGCCCTTCCTGTCGGTCAGCGGATCGCTGGTCGACATGGTGCGCAACTGCGCGATGCTGGCGCTGACCAACGCGGTCTATTATTGGCGCGCCAAGACGGAGGAAAAGCATCTGTCAGCCGACCCCGATTATCGCGCCTATAGCGACTGGATGGAGCGCCACGCGCCGGTGCCGCGCTTCTTCGCCTGGGTGACGGGGAAGAAGCGCGAGACGGCGATGACGGCGCAGGCCGCCGAATAGAGTTTAGAAGCTTTCCTCGCCATAAACGCGGCTGAGATCGCCCTGCCATTCCCCATGATAGCGTTCCAGCAGCCGTTCGGCGTTGGTCTTGCCGGACGCAACCACCTCGTCCAGGAAGGACAGATAGCCGGTCTCATTGTCGCCCGCGCCGTTGAGGCGCGCACGCGACGCCAACCCGGACCGGGCGATATCGACCACCTGCCCCGCAATGTCGCGCAGCTTGCGCCCGCCGCCGATCGGCGCGTCGAGGCCCAGCTTCGGTACGGAATCGCGCAATATCTGCCGTTCCTCCATGGTCCAGTCCTTGACCACGTCCCACGCCGCGTCGAGCGCGCCCTGGTCATAGAGCAGCCCGACCCACAAAGCCGGCAGCGCGCAGATGCGGTTCCACGGGCCGCCGTCGGCGCCACGCATTTCCAGGAAGCTCTTCATCCGCACCTCGGGGAAGGCGGTGGAGAGATGATCCTCCCAATCCTTTTCCGTGGGCTTTTCGCCCGGCAGGACGGCCAGCTTGCCGTCGAGGAAATCGCGGAAGCTATGGCCCGACGCATCGATATATTGGCCGTCGCGATAGACGAAATACATCGGCACATCGAGCGCATAGTCGGCGTAGCGTTCATAGCCAAAGCCGTCTTCGAACACGAAGGGCAGCATCCCGGTGCGCTTGGGATCGGTGTCCGACCAGATATGGCTGCGATAGGACAGGAAGCCGTTGGGCTTGCCTTCGGTGAAGGGCGAATTGGCGAACAGCGCGGTCGCCAGCGGCTGGAGCGCCAACGACACGCGGAATTTCTGCGCCATATCCGCCTCGCTGCCATAGTCAAGGTTGGTCTGGATGGTGCAGGTGCGCAGCATCATGTCCAGGCCCATCGACCCCACGCGCGGCATGTGCCGCAGCATGATCTCATAGCGGCCCTTGGGCATGATCGGAAGGTCAGCGCGCGTCTTGTCCGGCCACATGCCCAGGCCCAGAAAGCCCAGGCCCAGCATGTCGCCGACATATTTCACCTGTTCCAGATGGCGGCCGGTTTCGCCGCAGGTCTGGTGGAGGTTTTCCAGCGGCGCGCCCGACAGTTCGAGCTGGCCGGCCGGCTCCAGGCTGATGGTGCCGTCGGCGCCGGACAGGGCGATGATATTCTCGCCCTCGAACACCGGATTCCAGCCATAGCGGGTCAGGCCGATCAGCAGCGTATGGATGCCGCCCTTTTCCTCATAGGACGGGGCATGATGATCGCGGCGATTATAGACGAATTTCTCGTGCTCGGTCCCGATTCGCCAGCGATCCTTGGGCTTTTCGCCTTTGGCAAAGGCCGCGATCAGTTGGTCGCGGCTTTCGATGACGGGATCATGATCCCCTGAGTCGGTTCTAGTGCTCATGCCCCGCCCTTACTGCTTCCCCTCGGCCCGTCAAATAAAGTCGAGCGATCACCACATAGGGCCTGCCTATGAGCGCTTCAATCCAATAGCGGAATGAAACTATTTCCAGTCGCCATTGATCGCCATCCAGGCCGACGTCGCGGCGATGGCGGCGGTTTCCGCCCGCAGGATGCGAGGGCCGAGCGACACCGGTACCGCGCCGGGCGTAGCGCGGATCGCATCGCGCTCGGCCGGATCGAATCCGCCCTCCGGCCCGACCAGAAAGGCAGCGGGACCAGGGTGCGCCCGCAATGTCGCCTCCAACGGTGCGCCGCCTGTCTCGTCCGCAAAGAAAAGGTGCCGATCGGGCGACCAGCCTTTGAGCAGCGCGTCCAGCTTCAGCATGTCAGCGAGGTCGGGCAGCGCCGTCCGTCCGCATTGTTCGGCCGCCTCGACCAGATGGCTGTGCAGCCGGTCGAGGTTCAGCTTGTCCACCACCGCACGGCGGGTCAGCACCGGCTGGAGCCGGGCGACGCCCAGTTCGCACGCCTTTTCCGCGATCAGGTCGATCCGCCCCTTCTTGATCGGGGCGCAGCAGAGCCAGAAATCGGGCACATGTTCGGGCGGCCTGGTCTGTTGCACGCATTCCAGCACCAGGTCGCGCTTGCGAATGTCTCGCGCGCGCGCCGCCCATTCGCCCGATCGCCCGTCGAACAGCAGGACGATGTCGTCGGGCTTCACCCGCATGACGCTGATCAGATAATGGGCCGGATTGCCGTCGATGGGCACCGCGACGCCCTCTCCCAACTGGGTTTCGACATGGAGTCGGGGGGCGCTTTGCGGCGGCCAGGCGGGCGTTGCGGTCATTTTGTCTCTTCCGGTTCGGCCGCGCTTGTGGTCGGCCCGATCTTCCCTAAAGAGAAGCGACGGGCTTCGACAAGCTCATCGAACGGAGTCACGGTGAATTACAGGATCGTCCCCGACAGCGAAGCGCGCGGCCTGCTGGCGCGGTTGCCGGACACACCGCGCATATTGGCGCAACTGGCCCGATTCGACCGGCCGATCGGATGGTGGCTGCTCTTCTGGCCGGGCGCCTGGGCCGTGGCGCTGGCGGGCGGCGGCTTTGCGCGCTGGCCGCTGATCGGCTGGCTGCTGCTGGGCAGCATCGCGATGCGCGGCGCGGGCTGCGTGTTCAACGACATCGTCGACCGCGATCTCGACCGGAAGGTGGCGCGCACCGCCGCGCGACCGCTGGCGAGCGGGGCGATGTCGGTCAAGGTCGCCTGGGCCTGGCTGCTGGCGCTGTGCCTCGTCGGCCTGATCGTGCTGGTGCAACTCCATCCTTATGCGCAGGTCGTGGCGCTGGGCAGCCTGGCGCTGGTGGCGGCCTATCCCTTCATGAAACGGATCACCGGCTGGCCGCAGGTCTGGCTGGGGCTGGTTTTCTCCTGGGCGGCGCTGGTCGGCTGGAGCGAAGTCATGGGCGCACTGAGCCTGCCGGGCCTGCTGCTTTATGCAGGAACGATTTTCTGGGTGGTGGGCTATGACACCATCTATGCGTTGCAGGACCGGGAGGATGATGCGCTGATCGGGATCGGATCGAGTGCGCTGTCGATGGGTCAGCATGTGCGGAGCGGCGTGACGCTCTGCTATGCGTTGGCGCTGGCGCTCTGGGCCGGTGCGATCTGGCAGGTGCGGGGCGAGATGCTGGCGCTCGCCGCGCTGTTGCCGATGGCGGCGCATCTGTCGTGGCAGGTGACGACACTCAAGGAAGATGGCGTCGATCCGCTCGCCAAATTCCGGTCCAATCGTTTTTCGGGGTTGCTGATGTTTCTGGCCTGTCTGGTGGTGGGGAGCAGCGCCGCATGACGCCGCAACCGGGGAACGATTGCTGGCGCATCGCGCGGGCGGAACGGGCAAGCGTCATCATCGACGCCGACGCCTATTTTCGCCATGCCCGCGCGGCGATGATGAAGGCGCAACGCCGCATCATGCTGATCGGCTGGGATTTCGATCCTGCGATCAGCCTTATCCGCGAAGATGAGGCCAAGGACGGTGCGCCGACCGTGATCGGCGACTTCATCACCTGGCTGGTCGAACGCACGCCGGAGCTGGAGATTTTCCTGCTGCGCTGGGATGTCGGCGCGATGAAATCGATGACGCGGCCTTCGCACCTCGTCACCACGCTGCGCTGGATGGCGCATCCGCGGATCACGGTGAAGCTGGACGGCCATCATCCGCCCGCCGCATCGCATCATCAGAAGATCGTCGTGATCGACGATTGTTTCGCCTTTTGCGGCGGCATCGACATGACCGGCGACCGGTGGGATACGCGCCATCATCGCGACGAGGAACCGGGGCGCCTGCACCCCGACGGGTCACCCTATAGCCCCTGGCATGACGCCACCACGGCGCTAATGGGACCGATCGCGGCGGCACTGGGCGACCATGCGCGCAACCGCTGGGCCGGCGCGGGCGGCGACCCGCTGGAGCCGGTCGAAGGCGTGCAGGATTGCTGGCCCGACACGCTGCCGGTGCAGTTCGAAGGGGTCGATGTCGCGATCGCCCGCACCGCGCCGAAGATGGACGATCAGGAGGAGCTGATCGAGATCGAGCGGCTCTACCTGAACCAGATCGCGGCGGCGCAACGGCATATTTATGCCGAGAGCCAATATTTCGCGTCGCGCCGCATCGCCGAGGCGATCGCGAAGCGGCTGGCCGAGGCGGACGGGCCGGACATCGTCATCGTCAATCCGGAACAGGCGGATGGCTGGCTGGAGCAGCAGGCGATGGATACGGCGCGCGCGCGCCTGTACGAAACGCTCAAGAGCCGCGATCCGCATGGCCGTTTCCGCATCTATCACCCCTTCACCCAGCGCGGCGCCCCCATCTACGTCCATGCCAAGGTGCTGATCGTCGACGACCGGCTGATCCGGGTCGGCTCGTCCAACATGAACAACCGCTCGATGCGGCTGGACACCGAGTGCGACATCTCGATCGACACCGCATTGCCCGGCAATGACGGACGTCAGGCGACGATCCTGAAGATCCGCGACGACCTGATCGCCGAGCATCTCGACCTGCCGGCCGAACGGGTGTCGGCGGTGATCGCAGAGCGCGGGCTGGTCGCGGGAATCGAGGAATTGCGGCAGAAGCCGGGCCGGACGCTGCGCCCCTATGTGACCCCGAACCTGAACGACGTGCAGGCTTGGATCGCCGACCATGAGGTGCTGGACCCCGAAGGGCCGGAGGAGATGTTCGAAGCGATCAGCGAACGCGGCCTGTTCCGCCGGATGAAAGGGTGGTTTGGGCGGAGCTGAGCTACTCCGCCGCCAGCAGCGCTTCGGCGCTTTGCAGATTGACCGACACCAGCCGGCTGACCCCGCGTTCGACCATGGTGACGCCGAACAGCCGGTGCATCCGGGCCATGCTGACGGCATTGTGGGTGACGATCAGGTAGCGGGTGTTGGTCTGCGCCACCATCGCGTCGAGCAGGTCGCAAAAGCGCTCCACATTGGCGTCGTCCAGCGGCGCATCGACCTCGTCCAGCACGCAGATCGGCGCGGGATTGGTCAGGAACAGGCCGAAGATCAGCGCCACGGCGGTCAGCGCCTGCTCGCCGCCTGACAACAGGGTGAGCGCGGCCAGCTTCTTGCCCGGCGGCTGCGCCATGATCTCCAGCCCCGCCTCAAGCGGATCGTCGCTGTCGATCAGTTCCAGATGCGCCTGGCCACCATTGAAAAGTGTGGTGAAGAGGCGGCGGAAATGGCCATCCACCGCTTCGAACGCGGCCAGCAGGCGCTGGCGCCCCTCGCGGTTCAAGCTGCCGATCGATCCGCGCAGGCGATGGATCGCCTGGGTCAGTTCCTCGCTCTCGGCGCGGCTCCTCGCCTGGGCAGCTTCCAGTTCCTCTAGTTCCTGCGCGGCGACGAGGTTGACCGGGCCGATCCGTTCGCGTTCGGCATGGAAGCGGTCATGATCGGCCAGTTCGGTCTGGGCTAACCGCACGTCGGCGCTGGCGAAGCCTAGTTTTTCGGGCAGGACCGGCGGCGGGCATGCAAAGCGTTCGCCCGACAGCCGGTTGGTTTCGACCCGCCGTTCGTCGGCGGCTTCGGCGCGGGCGACCGCGGTGGCGCGGGCTTCGCGGGCGGCGGCGAGCGTCTCCCCCGCCTGGGCGGCGCGGCCCTCGGCGGTGCGCAGCGCGGCTTCCGCCTCCAGTTCGGCGCGGCGGGCCTGGTCGGCAGCGTCGGTCAGCGCCGATCCCCGATCGTTGAGCGCGGCGATCGCGTCGGACAGCGATTCGGGCTGCGTCTCGATCGTCGCACGTTCGGTCCCGATCTCCTCGGCGCGAGCGACCATGGCGGCGATGCGCCGGGCCGCTTCGCCGGCGCGGGCGCGCCACCCCTTGATCTCCGCATCGGCCGCCGCCTGTCGCTCGCGATCGCTGGACAGGGCGCGGTCGGCCAGCGCCTGATCGGCCTGCAACTGGCTGACGGCGGCGCGCGCCGTGTCGCTCGCCTGGGACAGGGCGGCGACCAGCGCCCGCGTCTCTGCGCCGTCCGGCACGGCGGCGCGGCCGGCCCGCGCCTTTTCATGCTCGCCCTGTGCGGCGGCGCGATCGCGCTGCGCTCCATCCAGCCGTTCCTCTATCCCTTCGCGCCGCCCGGCCAGCCGTTCGAGCGCGGTGGTCGCTTCGTCGGCGGCGCGGAGCGCGGCGCGCAATCGCTGGTCGGCCTGCGACAGGCTGGTGCGGGCCTGGGCGAGCGCCTGGGTGGCGGCCTGTTCGTCCGCCTTGGCCTCCTCCTGCGCCGTGGCGGCGCTGTCGACGTCAGCCTGAAGCGCGGGGCGCGCGGCGGCGATCGCGTCCAGCCGGTTGAGGCGGATCAGCCGCTCGGCCGCCGCCGCGCCACCCTCTGCCGCGACATAACCGTCCCAACGGCGCAACTGGCCGTCCAGAGTGACAAGGCGCTGGCCGACGGCGAGCGGCTGGCTATCGTCACGGTCCGCTACAACGATCTGTGCCAGACGGCGGGCCAGTTCGACCGGCGCGGTGACATGGAAGGCCAAGGGCGTGGCGCCAGCGGGCAAGGCGGGATCGCCCGGCAGCGGATCGGCGCCGGCCCAGCGGCGCTTGCCGTCCGCGCCGACCGGCGCTTCCAGATCGTCGCCCAGCGCTGCGGCGAGCGCGCGTTCATAGCCGGGGGCGGCCTTCAACCGGTCGAGCGCGCGCGACCGGTTGCCTGCGCCGCTATCGACGGCGCGTTTGAGCGCTGCCGCCTCGCTATCGAGCGCGGCGAGGGCGGCGCGGGCGGAGGAAAGGGCGGCTTCCGCCGTGTCGCGCGCCTCGGCGGCGGACTGGCGCTCAGCCTCGGCGGTCTGGATTGCGGCTTCGGCGGCGTCGCTATCGCCCTTCGCCCTGTCCCGATCGGTCAGCGCCGCGGTACGTTGCGCCTCCAGCGGGGTGGCGTCGGGCAGGGCGGCGGCTTCGGCGGCGAGCCGCACCACCTCCCGCTCCGCCCGGTCGAGGCGGGTGCGCCCGGCGGCCAGCGCCGCTTCGGCGACGCGCAGTTCGGCCTGTTCGGCCGCCTGGGTCGCCATCGCCCGCGCCAGATCCAGTTCGGCGTCGCGCGCGGAATCCTCGGCCGCGGCGATCCGGGCGGCGAAGGCCGGGCGCAGCTTTTCCGTCTCGGCGATACGCGCCTTCAGCGTGGCGATCTCCGCCGTCAGCCGGGCGATCGCATCGGCGGCGTCATTGGCGAGCGTCCCTTCGCGGGCGCGATCCTCCTCCAGCCGGGACGCCTGTTGAGCAAGGTCGGCGAGGCGGCGAACCACGGCTTCCCGCTCGGTGCGGAGCGCGGCGAGGCGATGGCCCGCCTCATTGGCGTCGTCGCGCGCGCTCTGGGCGGCGGCGCGGCGATCGGCCAACAGGGCGATGGCGGCCTGGGCGTGGGCGGCGGCGGCGAGCTGCCCCTCCTGCGCGGCGGCAACGGCGGCGTCCGCCTGTTTCGCTTCGGTGCGGGCGGCCTCCGCGCTCGCATTGGCTTCGCGCCAGCGGGCGAAGAGGGTGCGGCCTTCGGCGACGCGGATCTGGTCGGAAAGCCGGATATAGCGTTCGGCGGCGCGGGCCTGCCGGCGCAGCGCGTTGGCGCGCGCATCCATATCGAGCAGGATTTCGTCGAGCCGGGCGAGGTTGGCCTCCGCCGCGCGCAATTTCTGTTCCGCATCCTTGCGCCGGACATGAAGCCCGGCAATGCCCGCCGCTTCCTCCAGCATGGCGCGCCGTTCCTGGGGGCGGGCGGCGATGACGGCGGCGATACGCCCCTGACTGACCAGCGCGGGGCTGTGCGGCCCGGTGGCGGCGTCGGCGAAGACGAGCGATACATCCTTGGCGCGCACGTCGCGGCCATTGGCGCGATAGGCGCTGCCCGCGCCGCGCTCGATCCGACGGGTGACCTCCAGTTCGCCGTCCGCGCCGACATCGACGGCGTTGAAGAGTTCGCCCTGTTCCTGGATGGTCAGCAGCGAGACTTCCGCGAAGTCGCGCTGCGGCCGCGTCGCGGTGCCGGCGAAGATGACATCCTCCATGCCGCCGCCGCGCATGGATTTGGCGCTTGATTCGCCCATGACCCAGCGAATGGCTTCGAGCAGATTGGACTTGCCGCAGCCGTTGGGGCCGACGATGCCGGTCAGCCCCGGTTCGATCCGCAACTCCGTCGCGTCGACGAAGCTTTTGAAGCCGGAGAGTTTGAGCCGCTTTATCTGCACGGGGTCGCACCGGGACAGCGTGCCGCCCCGGCCCTTTCAAACGATGCTGTCAGCCCCCGCTGGCCCAATCAGATGCCCGCTTCCTTGAGCTTAGGCTGGAGCGACGCCCAGTTGGCGACATTGTCGACCAGCACGCCGTTGATGAGGAAGCTGGGCGTGCCCTGTATCTGATATTGGTTGTTCGCCGCCTCGACGCCCTTGGCCAGCCGTTCGGCCGCGCCGGTGTCGGCCAGGCACTGTTTCGCCTGATCGGCGGAAATGCCGCGTTGCTGCGCATATTCGACCAGACCGGCGATCTGCGCGATCGCGCCGGGGCGCTGGGCCGGGGGCAGCTTTTCCACGCCCTGGAAGGCGGCTTCGTTACCCTGCACCTTTTCGAACATCGCCGCCTGATTGGCGAAAAACTGCTCCGACAGCGGATAGTAAATGTCCTTGCCGCCGCAGCCGGCGAGCAGCGCGGTGGTCAGGTCGATCGGGTCGCGCACATAGGTGCGGAATTCGAAGCTCATCTTGCCGGTGTCGACGATCTTCTTGATTTCCTCCGAGGCTTCGGCGGAGAAATCACGGCAATGGCTACAGGTGTAGGAGCCATATTCGACCAGCTTGATCTTGGCCGACGGATTGCCCATCAGATAATAGCCGTCGGGCGTCTGGGCGATGGTCTGCGACCAGCTTGTGCCCGCAGGGGCGGAGACGGCGGCGATCGGATCGCCGCTCGGCTTGGCGCCTTCCTCACTCTTGCCGCAGGCGGCGAGGGTCAGGCTGACGGCGATGAGGGCAAGAGCGGAAACGGCTTTCACGGCGGGCAAGGCTCCGATGACTGGCGGTATGGACGGGGTTTTAGATCAGTGCGCCGCGGCGGGCAATGCGGCCTGGAGAATGGACCAGGTCGATCCCTTGACGAGGGTGCCGTTGACGACGAAGCCGGGCGTGCCGCCGATCTTCACCTTGTTCCAGGCGTCGTCGGTCATGGCGAGGATTTGCTTCATCGCCGTCGGGTTGGCGACGCAGGCGTCGAGCTGGGCATTGGTGAAGCCGCGCTTGTTCATCAGGGCATAGAGGCCGGTCTTTTGCCCGATATCGCGTATCGCCGCGGTCTGGTCCGCGGGCTTTTCGGTCGTCGCCCCGTCATAAGCCTCGATCTGCTCCATCCAGGCGGTCTGGTTGGCGAACAGCGCCTCATGATTGCCCATGAAGCGGGCCGGGCCGCCGCACCGCGCGAGCAAGGCGGCCGTCAGGTCATATCGGTCGCGCACGGCATTGCGGACTTCCACGCTCACCTTGCCGCCCTTCACATAGTCGGCCTTGAGCGGGGCGCTCGCCTCCCCCACGAAATGGGCGCAGTGGGAACAGGTGTAGCTGACATATTCGACCAGCTTGGTCGGCGCATTGGGATTGCCCATCGCATGGCCGCCGATCGGCGAGAGCACGACCCGGCTCACCCAGTTGGCGGCAGGCGCGGCGACCAGCGCGGCGGGAACGGCAAGCAAAGCAAGCGGCAGGAACAGTGTCTTCATGGCGTGCGTCCGTAAATTGGTTCCGCTGAACCGGAACCGAACAGCGTCGTTTTTGACGCGATGTGCAAGTCAATCGCTTCAGTCTTTTTTGACGCGATTTTCAAGTCAATCGCTTCAGTTGATCTTGGGCAATCCGCTGCTGTTGGCAAGCCCCTGCGCAAGCGATTCGAGCACGGCGCGCAGTTCGGGATCGCCAATGTCGCGCAGCGAATCACCCAGCTCGACCGGAATGGGCTTGAGGTTGCGGGGCGGCGGGCGGCGTTCGGCCGCGACGGGCCTGATATCGCCCTGCCGGATCGCGACCTTCGCCACAGCGGCATAGCCGAAGAAGCGATTCACCCGCTCGACGATATCGGGCAGCATATGCTGCACCATCGGCCCATGACCGCTCATGACCGTCAGTTGCAGCGTGCCGCCGGCCTTTTGCCCCACCGGGAAACGGATCGATTCGGGCGCGGAAATGCCGGCATAATGGGCGCCGACGATCTCCGCCCAGCGGGTGACGATGCTGGACTGGACGAAGCCGAACTTGCGGAAAGCGGCGCGGCCGATGTCGGGCATCAGGTCCGCGATCGCCCGCGGCGCGCCCACGCGCGGCCTGTCTTCGGCCGGCAGCTTGCGACTCTTATATTTCGGGGGGGCCGGGCGTTCCGTCATGGCCCGCTTAATGGCATAGGGTCGCCATGCGCGTCGAGGGTAGAGCCACAAAAATCGCAAGCGACCTGCTTGCCCATTATGACGTCCATGCCCGGCGGCTGCCGTGGCGCGCGCCGCCCGGCAGCAATGCCGCCGATCCTTACCGGGTTTGGCTGTCCGAAGTGATGCTGCAACAGACCACGGTCGCGGCGGTCGGCCCCTATTATGCGAAATTCCTGGCCCGCTGGCCGACTGTTCAGGATCTGGCGGCGAGCGAAGACGCGGACCTGATGGCCGCCTGGGCCGGGCTGGGCTATTATGCCCGCGCCCGCAATCTGCTGGCCTGCGCGCGGGCGGTGGCGCGCGACCATGGCGGCGCCTTTCCCGATACGGAGGACGGGCTGCGTTCCCTGCCGGGGGTCGGCGCCTATACCGCCGCGGCCGTCGCGGCGATCGCGTTCGGCCAGCGCGCGGTGGTGGTGGACGCCAATGTCGAACGGGTGGTGGCGCGGCTGTTCGCCATCGCCACGCCCCTCCCCGCCGCCCGGCCGGCGATCCGCGCCGCCGCCGACAGCATCACGCCCGATGCCCGCGCCGGGGATTTCGCGCAGGCGATGATGGACCTGGGCGCGACTATCTGCACGGCGCGCAATCCGGCCTGCGGCATCTGCCCGTTGCGAGAGGATTGCGCCGCGGTGCTGACCGCCGATCCCGCCGCTTATCCCGTCAAGGCGGCGAAGAAGGTGCGACCGCACCGCACCGGCCATGGCTGGTGGATCGAGCGCGACGGCCATGTCTGGCTGGTGCGCCGCCCGGACAAGGGGCTGCTGGGCGGGATGCGGGCGCTGCCGAGTTCCGACTGGGGCGACGCGCCCGACCCGACGCCGCCGATCGCCGCCGCCTGGACGACGATCGAGACAGCAGTAGCGCATGTCTTCACCCATTTCTCTCTGGCGCTGCGCGTCCACCATGCCCATGTGGAAGCGAACGAAACGCCGGAGGGCGCAGGCGAATGGTGGCCCATCGACCGCATCGGCGAGGCAGGGCTGCCGACATTGTTCGCGCGAGCGGCGGAAGCGGTGAGGAAGGAAAGGCAAGCGGATGCACGGAACTGATCCAGCGACAAAGGCCGTGCCGGGCTTCGTCGGCAGCAACCTCGACCGGGTGGACCATATCCGCACCAATCCCGCCTTGCTGACCGAGACGTTCGCCGATCCCGCGGCGCGCCTGCTGGTGCTGGACGGGCTGGAGCCGGTGGAGGTGGACGGCCATCTGCTGCTGGAGCCGCTGACGCCGGACGCGCGGGTCGAGGATCATGTGCTGCTGGGCGTCGATCCGGGCAAACGGCCGATCTTCGCCCGGCTGGTCGCGAACCTTGGCCTCAATCTGGTTCCCACGCCGCGCAGCCGGGCCATCGCCGACCTTGTACCGACCGAAGAAGTCGCCCTTTACGGCACCGCGCGCAGCCTGGTCCACTGGCATGCCCGCCATCGCCATTGTTCGGTCTGCGGCGAGACGACGCAGCCGGTCAAGGCCGGCTGGGCGCGCAAATGCGAGGCGTGTGCCGCCGAGCATTTTCCCCGCACCGACCCGGTCGTCATCATGCTGGCCGAATATCGCGGGCGCATATTGCTGGGCCGGCAACATGCCTGGCCGCCGGGTCGCTATTCGGCGCTGGCGGGTTTCGTCGAACCGGGCGAGACGATCGAGGAAGCGGTGGCGCGCGAATTGCTGGAGGAAGCGGGCGTGCGGGTGCATAAGGTCCGTTATGTGATGAGCCAGCCCTGGCCCTTCCCCTCCTCGCTGATGATCGCCTGCATCGGCGAGGCGCTGGACGATGCGCTGACGCTCGATCCGACCGAGATAGAAGATGCCTTCTGGTGCGACGCAGATCAGCTCCGCGCGGCGATGGCGGGCGATCCCGATGCCCCCTTCCTCGCCCCGCCGACGATGGCGGTGGCCTGGCACCTGCTCGACCATTGGCTGGCGGGCGTCGCCGCCGCCAGCCTTGTTAGCGCTGGCGCAAGCGCGTAAGGCCGATCCCCTTCCCTTCCTGTTTTTGAGGACCATTTTCCCTCCATGCTCAGCCTAGAAGAAGCCCAGTCGCGCGCGCAGGATCTGGTCAGCGCCGCGCGCAAGGCCGGTGCGGACGCCGCCGACGCCATCTATGCCTGCAACGCATCGACCAACGTGTCGGTGCGGCTCGGCGCGCTGGAGGATGTCGAACGGTCCGAGGGCGAGGAGATCGGCCTGCGCGTCTTCATCGGCCAGCGGTCCGCCAGCATTTCCGCTTCGGACATGAACCCGGCGACGCTCGCGACATTGGTCGATCGCGCCGTCGCCATGGCGCGCGAAGCGCCCGAAGACCCCTATGCCGGCCTCGCGCCCGAAGACCGGTTGCTCAAGAAGCGCCCGCCCGCGCTCGACCTGACCGACGAGGAGGAGCCGGAACCCGCAGCGCTGCGCGAACGCGCGCTGATGGCGGAGGAAGCGGCGCGCAGCGTGCCCGGCATCACCAACAGCGAGGGCGGCGGCGCCGCGAACGGCCGCAGCCAGGTCGCGTTGGCGACCAGCCACGGCTTTGCCGGCGCCTATGCCGGCACCAGCCATTCGACCTGGGCCAGCGTGCTGGCGGGCACGGGCGCCGACATGCAGCGCGACCATGCCAGCCATAGCGTGCGCCATCTGGAGGATCTGGACGATGCCGAAGCGGTCGGCGTCCGCGCCGGCCAGCGCGCGGTGGCGCGGCTCAACCCGGTCAAGGTCGAGAGCGGCGTCATGCCGGTGATCTTCGACCCGCGCATCGGCTCCAGCCTGCTCGGCCATCTGATCGGCGGCATGGTCGGCCCGGCGATCGCGCGCCGGTCGAGCTTCCTGCTGGAATCGCTGGGCGAGGCGCTGTTCGAGGCGGGCGTCACCATCATCGACGATCCATTGCTGCCCCGCGGGATGCGATCGCGGCCATTCGATGGCGAAGGCCTGCCGGTCGAACGGCGCGCGCTGATCGACCAGGGCGTGCTGACCGGATGGCTGATGGACAGCGCATCGGCGCGCCAACTAGGCTTGGAGCCCACCGGCCATGCCAGCCGCGGCGGCAGCGGCGCGCCGGGCGCCAGCATCACCAACGTCCATATGGAGGCCGGCGCCATCTCGCCCGGCGACCTGATGGCGGACGTGAAGCGCGGCCTCTATGTCACCGAACTGATCGGCATGGGCGTCAATGGCGTGACCGGCGATTATAGCCGGGGCGCGGCGGGCTTCCTGATCGAAAATGGCGCGGTCGCCCATGCCGTGTCGGAAATCACCATCGCCAGCAACCTGAAGGCCATGTTCCGGGCGCTGACGCCCGCGAGCGACCTGCACTTCCGCTATGCCATGAACGTGCCGACCATCCGCATCGACGGGATGACCGTTGCCGGAGGCTGAGGCCCATCTCCGTGCGGTCATATCCGCCGTGGCGGATGCGGCCGACCATGCGCTGACGCTGTGGGCAGGCGGGGAAACCCGCGTGCGCCAGTGGGAAAAGGTGCCCGGCCATCCGGTGTGCGAGGCCGACCTGGCGGTCGACGCCATGCTGCGCGCGCGGTTGGCGGCGATCGACCCGGACGCCGGCTGGTTGTCGGAGGAGACGGCCGATACCGTCCATCGGCTAGGCGTGCCGCGGGTGTGGGTGGTCGATCCGATCGACGGCACGCGCGATTATCTGCGCGGGCGGCCGGGCTGGTCGGTGTCGGTCGCGCTGGTCGAGGATGGCGCGGTCCAGATCGGCCTATTGGCGGCGCCCGCGCGCAACGAATTGTGGGTGGCGCAACTGGGCCAGGGCGCAACGCGCAACGGCCAGAGGTTGCGCGCAGGAAGCCGGACCATGCTGCCGGGCGCGCGGGTGCCGGCCGACCAGTTGCCGCGCGTCGATCGCGATCTGGTGACGGTGGACAAGCCCAACAGCATCGCGCTGCGCATGGCGATGGTCGCTGCCGACGAAGCCGATCTGGTCGCCACCGTGCGCTGGGGCAATGAATGGGACGTCGCCGCCGCCGCGCTGATCGTGCAGGAGGCGGGCGGCGCGGTGACTGATGCGCTGGGCGTTCCGCTGCGCTTCAACCGGCCGCAACCCACCGCCTTCGGCCTGCTCTGCGCCGCGCCCGGCATCCATGCCGCCGCCGTAGAGCGGCTGGCGCCCCGCGCACGCGAGATATTGGGCCAGTCGCCAGCCTAGAATGGCAAAGGGCGGGTTCCCGATCCATATTGCTGATCCTTGCGCCATATTGCGCTGTGTGTCGGTAAAGGGCAGGCAATGCCGATCATCGTCTCCGTTCCGTAAAGAAACATTGCCCGGCCGCCGCCGTGCAAGCCTTTGATTGACCGGCCAGGACCGACACCACATCAGCCACCCAGAATCTAACGCGACTTAGTCGCAATATTAGTTTTGGGGGTCTTCCATGTTTGCTTCTGCCTTCCGTTCGCCGCGTTCTTCTGGGCTGCAGGCCAGCCTCATGGTCCTCGCATGTGCCCTGTCTGCCCCAGCGCTCGCGGCTGATGCGGCACCCGTGGCAGGCGACGACCAATCGGGCGCGATCGTTGTGACGGCGGCAGGCTATGAGCAGAATATCGTCGAAGCCCCCGCCAGCATAACCGTGCTGGGCCGCGAGGAATTGCAGGAGAAGCGCTTCGGCAGCCTGGCCGAAGCCCTGCAGGACGTGCAGGGCGTCGATGTCGGCGGGGAGGCGGGCAAGACCGGCGGCCTCAATATCTCTATCCGCGGGATGCCCAGCGACTATACGCTGGTCCTGATCGACGGCCGCCGCCAGAATGCGCCGGGCGGGGTCACGCCCAATGGTTTCGGCGAAACCTCCACCAGCTTTCTGCCGCCCTTTTCCGCGATCGATCGCATCGAAGTGGTGCGCGGGCCGATGTCGACCCTTTACGGCTCGGATGCGATGGGCGGCGTGGTCAACATCATCACGCGCAAGGTCGGCAACCGCTGGGTGGGTACCGCAAGCGCCGAAAGCACGATCCAGGGCGACGACCGCTTCGGCAATATCCAGTCGATCAACGGCTTCGCCCAAGGGCCGATCGTCAGGAATCTGGTCGGACTGACCCTGCGAGGCAGCGTCTTCCATCGGGAGGGGTCGAATATCGACATTCCCGGCGACCCGGCGCTGACGCTGGGCCGCAACCCCGTGCGGTCGGACGTCTATACCTATGGCGGGCGCCTGAGCATCACGCCCCATGCCGATCATGACCTGTGGATCGAATATGACCGCAATGAACAAAGCTACGACAATAGCAGCGGACAATTGGGCACGTTGGGGTCGGGCGGCTACGCACCGGAGCAACGGTTCAATCGCACCAATTATGTGCTGGCGCATAGCTGGCGCATGGGCTTCGGCCAACTCGACACGACGCTGACCCGCAACGATACCGAGACGATCGGCCGCCTGATCCCCAATGGTACGCCAGGCGCGACGCCGGGCAGTGCGCGGACATTGGAAGCGCGCAACGACATTGTGGATTCGCGCTTCGCGGGCAAGTTCGGTCCGGTCGCCTTCACCGTGGGCGGCCAATATTGGAAGGCGCGGATGGTCGAGGGTGTGGCGCCCGAACCATTCACATTCACCCAATGGGCGGGTTTTGCCGAAGCGACGCTGACCGTGACGGACGGGTTCAACATTACCGGCGGCGCGCGCTATGACGACCATTCGACCTTCGGCAACAAATGGTCGCCGCGCGCTTATGCTGTGTGGAATATCAACGATGTGCTGACGCTGAAGGGCGGCGTCAGCCGGGGATTCAAGACCCCGCGCGTCGAACAGATCGCCGAAGGCATCGTCGGCTTCGGCGGTCAGGGTCGCATCCCGCTGATCGGGACGCCCGGCCTGACGCCGGAAACCAGCACCAGCTATGAGGCGGGCCTCTATTATGACGGCCAGGGCTTCTTCAGCGGCAATGTCACCCTGTTCAACAATGACTTCGATGACAAGATCGCGTCCGGCCCCGGCATTCCCAACTGCCAGTTCGCAGGCAATCCCAACCGCCCCGGTTGCCTGGACGTAGGCCCCTTCCCGACCGTCGACCTGCTCGGTCAGTCGATCAACATCGACAAGGCCCGCACCCGCGGCGTCGAAGTGGCGACCCGCTTCGCCTTCACGCCCGTCGTCTCGTTGTCGGTCAACTATACCTATACGGAAACCGAACAACTGAGCGGTGCAGAGCAAGGCCTGCCGCTGGTGGGTATGCCCAAGCATATGCTGAACGGAAACCTGCGCTGGAAGCTGAGCGAATGGC
>NZ_JAIQXR010000070.1:0-688 GCF_020166615.1 Sphingobium sp. 3R8
TACAGCTTTCGCTGCACGATATCATTGGCAGGCCAGATACGGGGTGCATTTAGCAGCCTGCTAAGCGGGGTACCGCCTCCGATTTGGTGCAGGCTTAGTCGATATAAAGATGTGATGATCCTATCAAAAGTAGGGACTGCGATGGAACATTTCCGCAGCGTGTTAAGAGACACGCTGTCGGCGGAACTCAGGCGGATCGTGACCGCGGACGCGGCTACTCGATCTGGCGTAGCAGCTGTCACGATCTAACGGGTGTCGCGAGTAACTGCGGCGTCGATTTTTCCTAGCGGTCAAATGCTTGCGAGGCCGAAAGTAGGTCGCTTGGCAATTCTTGCTTTTTCTCTGGTCGCCGCCATTGGTATAGGTGCTGGCCTGCATGTCCTTCGCCCGGATCCTGCCGATCGGTTGTTTCAGAACGGCACGTATGCCATTCTGCCCGATGGTTAGCAGCGTCTGAAGGGGATGGCCGTGGTCAGTGCCTGGAACGCCACGGTGCGCGCGATTTCCACATCGACGAAGTGCAATCGAAGTGGTTTTGTCTTAAAATTCGCATATTATATCGGCGGACCAAATAACTCTAACATACAGATCACCGGCGAACGCCATCTAAGTCGGCGCATTTTGATTTTTCTTGAGGACATTGATGCAGCAAATCACGCAAACGGAATTTGTGACTTGGGATGGTCTA
>NZ_JAIQXR010000071.1:0-598 GCF_020166615.1 Sphingobium sp. 3R8
CGCGAAGCTGCTCGAGGACCCGGAGCTCACCCGCTATTATGCCTCCCAGGCCGCGCTCAACCGCATCGGCAAGCCTGACGACATCGCAGCCGTCGTAACCTTCCTCGCTTCCGGCGACGGGCGCTGGGTCACCGGCCAGGTCCTTGAGGCGAGCGGCGGCATGCACCTCTGAGGTTGCCGGGGATGACTTTCCCTGTCGCAGTTGGTCCCGATTGTCCGCCGTCAGCACCAATGGCACAGATTTGAGGTTGTAAATTGAGGAGGGTTTGGGCTTCATCTTCGTTCCTTCGTCACTACGATGAAGCCCAAACCCTCCTTGAAAAATGCACGGACAAACGCCCCTGCTTAGCGGGTGGTGAAGGATAACGGCGCGTACTTAAATGCTGAAGATGCAGATCCAGCTGTCGAACCAGATCCGTGATGCCGCCTGCCGACTCCCACAGCCTCTCTGCGCGGAGATGCCCCAACTGGCCGCGTGCGCAAGACGGCCCTGCACTCGATTGCTGTAGCTGGAGCGCAACTTAAAATATGTCCAGCCTCTCGGGCCGACCGACCAGGGTGTCGCGGCCTATGTTGGTTTCGGCTCTAACCATCCGCT
>NZ_JAIQXR010000072.1:0-503 GCF_020166615.1 Sphingobium sp. 3R8
GATAGGCGACAGTCCGGTTTCGGTTGCGCGTGGCCGATAATCAGACAATTATGCGAGGAAATGAAGGGGAGAGCCATGCTCGAAGGGCGAGATTGGTACGCTGTGGGTGGAGCGACGGCAGAGGAGTTGAGTAAGCTACGGACCGTCGCGCCGGACAATCTGCCCTCACGGTATCTCGATCTGCTCGCCTTTAGTAATGGCGGCGAGGGTCCGCTGGCGGTTCAGCCTTACAACCTCTGCTTGGACCCCGCGATGAGAGTCGCGGAGACTATCAGCAGCGAGAATAATGGCCAAGCGGATCTACACGGCTTCCTCATCTTCGGCAGCAATGGCGGCGGAGAGTATCTCGCATTTGACACCCGCGAAGAAGCGCCGTGGCCCGTCGTTGTGATCGATATGGTAGCGGGCGGAGATAGCGCCGCGATTATCGCACCTGACTTCGATGTGTTCTATGACCGGATAGGGATCGAGGTGGAGGCGATCTGAACGGCCGAAAATGGTCG
>NZ_JAIQXR010000073.1:0-497 GCF_020166615.1 Sphingobium sp. 3R8
ACGACCAATCTTTGCCCATGATGGTCGATACGAGTTTCCCCGAAAGCCGCCGCTCAGTTTTTCACAGCCAATCGGAAGCTATCGGACGGCACTCTCCGGTTTCATGCTCCCACAAAAGGAGTTGATCGCCGCGTCCACATATAATGACGCGATCACCACTGCCATTTGATGCCAACGATATTCCATCAGGTGGAAATGAAGACCAAGAGCGCGCTGCCGCCGTCTCCTTCAAAATATGACTTGCGGTCCTGCCCATAGTTTTACGATCCATTGGATCCCAGATTGGATGCAGAGACCAGTCGTCGTCTCCAACGCTGACATCACCACCGTTGTCGCGCATTAACCGATGCCTTAATCTTTGCAGCAGCATTCGACCTAGCGTGCGCTCAGCCTCGACTATTCGTTGCTCTGGAACTGGAAAGGGCATCAATGGCTCCGTGTCGATGTCAGGTTTAGGACAACTTGTGCTGCAAAGCCGCCGTTCCGCAATCCACCCA
>NZ_JAIQXR010000074.1:0-458 GCF_020166615.1 Sphingobium sp. 3R8
CTAAGGCGTGTGGACATTTATCGAATTGCGATCTTGAGAGCAGCGAGATTGATCATGGCTCTATAGCTCTGATCGGTTTTCTCGTAGCGAGTGGCGATGCGCCGGAATGTTTTGAGGTTGCAGAAGAAGTTCTCGACGAGGTGTCTCCAACGGTAGGCGTGGAAGTCGCAGTCGATCTTTTGCTTCCGGTTTGATTTGGGTGGGATCACTGCCACCGCGCCTCTTTCGTTCAGTTCGGTTCGCAGCCAGTCGGCGTCGAAAGCTTTGTCTCCGAGGAACATGTCGAATTCGACGTCCTGGATCAGCGGCTTCACCCCGACGAGATCGTGGCTCTGGCCTGGCAAGAGAACGAAGCGAACCAGGTTTCCCAGTGCATCTACCAGCACGACGATCTTGGTGGTCAATCCGCCGCGCGATCGGCCGATCGCCTGACGATGAGTCCCCCCCTTGCGCCGGTG
>NZ_JAIQXR010000075.1:0-453 GCF_020166615.1 Sphingobium sp. 3R8
GGAAGCCCAGGAGGATGCGATCCGCGCCCGGCTCGCTGCTGCACCGGCTGATGTGCCGGACATCCATCCCAACATCTCTGAGATTTATCGGCGCAAGGTCGAGCGACTGACGCATGCACTATCGCAGCCGGAGGAGCGCCAGGAAGCCGCAGATGCGTTGCGGGCCCTGATCGAGCGGATCGAGCTTACGCCCGGCGCGAAGCGCGGTGAGGTCAACGCCATGCTCTACGGCGAGTTTGGCAGGATCCTGGAGTGGATCGAACAGCGTCGATTGGCCGAGAATGCACAAAGCCCCGGCGCTTTCGCGTCGGGGCTTTGTGAAATGTCGGTTTCTGTGGTTGCGGGAGGGCGATCTAACCGAGACCGACAAAACTCCCGAATGTCGGTTTCAATGGTTGCGGGGGCTGGCTTCCCCCGTTGGTATAACTTTGAATCCCGGAGTTATACCGACGT
>NZ_JAIQXR010000076.1:0-425 GCF_020166615.1 Sphingobium sp. 3R8
GGATGCGGCTCTCATTATCCGAAATCCTTCGGAATTCACTGTACGCCTATCACTTAAAGTAAAAGAGATTTGGCCAATGGCAGCAACATGGCAAGGGAATATCAAATATTACGACCCATGCTCGTTTGTTGATATAAAAACTAGACCAGAAACCATTAAGCATTTTTCTTATTTGTATCAGCGTGAATGGCGATTTTGCGCTTTTCCATACGAACAAGGTCCAGAGAATGAACCGTTCCCAATTTCCATAGGGCCACTTGGCGACATAGCCGAGGTGGTTACTTTCTGAAATTGATTCAGACCTGTGGGATGACGGCAATCCAAGGTCAGGAAATGCTCGACAATCATGTGTTCTCCGACACCCGATGAATGGCAGCTATCTCATTCTACGCTCTCCAAACCCGACATTCTGTAATCGGCCATTG
>NZ_JAIQXR010000077.1:0-373 GCF_020166615.1 Sphingobium sp. 3R8
CGGCGGCGGGAGATGTCCGCCGCCCGGCATGTTGGGTTGGACATGGCGCGGGCAATAAAAAACCCCGCTTTGTGGGCGGGGTTATGGGGTGCAATGGACCCCGGCCTTTGCCGGGGCCACGCAAATCTTTGCGTTCGCGTTGCTCACTGGGATGTAATCTGGTTGGGGGAGCAGGATTTATGGGCCTTTGGCCCATGGTCTTCGCCGGGTTTTGCCCGGCTCCGGCTGAACGCGACCTTCAGCTTATGAGCCTGACGGGACGGCAGCAGCAAAGGCAGTTCGGGTGGAACGCCGACGGCCTGATGATCCTGGGGATCATCGGGCCAGGTCGTCTGCCTGCTGACGTGGGCTGTGGTTGACTGGGTGCGACCTG
>NZ_JAIQXR010000078.1:0-323 GCF_020166615.1 Sphingobium sp. 3R8
GCGGCTGCCTCGATATCTTTCAAATGTCACACCCCAATTACGAGGACAGATTAAGATATCGGCTCGGCTTATGGAATAGTGCGATCGGGCGCATCGCTGTCTGGCGGAATGACCTGTTTTCCGTGCATGGGTTGATTGCTTGCCAGATCACGTCAGTCGGTAGAGAAAGCCACCCACTAAACCCTGTCGCTTTGCCGCTGTGTACGACAATCTAAGTTTTGAGCTTGTCGACACGGGCAATCTTACCGCTCAGCGAGTTTTCACGAACCTTGGAAACGTCCGCTTCTGGGAAGCTGAACTTACCCATCCAATGTCCGCGAAGG
>NZ_JAIQXR010000079.1:0-322 GCF_020166615.1 Sphingobium sp. 3R8
CCCTGCTGATGGACCCGGACGATCGTGCCATCGATCATGGCGTATTCAAAGTCAGGATCGCCCGACAATCGCTCGAACAGAAGCTCAAAGACACCTTTTACAGCCCACCTGCGAAAGCGACGGAAATTGGAATTCCAGTTGCCGAAGCTTTCCGGCAAGTCTCGCCATGGCGCTCCTGTTCCAGCGATCCATAAAACCGCCTCGAGAAACGTCCGATTGTCGACAGCTGAACGCCCTCTATCTCCGACTTTACCGGGAAGCACAGGGCGAACCCGTTCCCACTGCTCGTCGCTCAATCCGTGTCGATCCAAGATGGCGTTCC